>CAMWVV010000018.1 GCA_947177755.1 uncultured Ruminococcus sp.
GAAAAAGACAGAGTAAAGATTACCCCGTCTTTTTTATATACTTTATAATGCAATACCTGTTTTTTCTCCATACTTTACAATCGTTTCAAAACCGTCCCTTGTATTTTTCAGAATATCGGAATCAGGACGTATTCTGTCTTTTTCAAAGAGCTGGACTATAGTTGAACCGCCAAACATGAACATTCCTTTTTCTTCGCCCTTTATGAAATTATATTCACCATGATAATTACATATTTTTCCGACCATCATCGCACCGACTTCAATCTGTACAACGTCTCCGAAATTATCGGTGTGCATGATTGTGTATTCACGGCAGTTTCTTTTATAGATATTGTATTTTTCGAGAGCTATCGGGTTAACAGTGTGAAGTTCACCTGAAATAAATACATTGTCTGTTTTTATTCCGTCGTCGATATAGCAGTAGCGGTGATAGTCGTCGACTTCAAGACGGTAAATAAGGCAGTAACCGCCGTCATAACGTCTTGCAAGAAATTCATTTTTCAGCATATCGGAAACCCTGTAAAGAGAGTTTTTTATTCGGAATATACTGTTTCTTTTTATTTTATATGCAGTCACTTTTGAATCGCATGGACTTATAAGATGTTTCTGATTATAGTCAATCGGACGTTTTTGGGATTTTATTTTCCGTGTGAAAAAATCATTGTATGAACTGAAATTCTTCATTATATACTGGGAAGTATCAATATTGTTATTTTTTATAAACGGTTTAATCAGCGGTCTGGACAGCGGAGAGTCCATATACTTTCCGAAAGTTTTGGAAATAACAGGAGCTGTAAGGAATTTAAGAAAAATTCTTCCCGAAACCGTACAATAGAGTTTTTCCAGTGCTTTATTCTGTTTTGAATTTGTGGCGGTTATTTCGCCGTTTCTTTTTTTAATCATAATAAATTACCTGCGTGCATTGGCGAGCATAAGTTTTATACGGTTTTCCTGATTGACACGTGTTGCACCTGGGTCATAGTCAATGGCAACTATGTTTGCATCGGGGTTGTCCTGCTTTATTGCCCGTGACATACCTTTTGCAACTATATGATTCGGCAGACAACCGAAAGGCTGTGTACATATTATATTGTCAACACCCGACTGCACAAGTGCAGCCATTTCGGCAGGGATAAGCCAGCCCTCTCCCATTACTACACCTTGATTTATATATTTATCCGCAAGTTTTCTGAGGTGTTCAAAATCGTGGAACGGTTCAAAGCTTCCCTGTTTTTTCATAATTGAAATAAGTTTTTTCTGCTGACGGTATATAATTTCATATCCCAGTCTGTAAATGCGTGACTGAGTGTTTGAGTTGTCATATATTTTAGCGTCGTTGAAAGTTCCGGCTGCACAGTACATTACAAATTCAAGCAGTGACGGTACAACAGGTTCGCAACCCTCAGAAATGAGAAAATCTTCGAGGTGATTATTTGCAAGCGGAGAATATTTTACATAGATTTCCCCGACTATTCCTACACGGATTTTCTTTTCACTGCTGAGTGGTATTTCTGCAAAGTCGTTAAGAATATCATTGCTTATTCTGCTTAGTTTAAGATAGAAATTACTTTTTTTGCGGTAAATATTTCCCAGTCTTTTCTGCCATTTTTTCAGAACTTTTTCAGATTGTCCTTTGTTGATTTCATATGTACGGCATTTATTGTAACAGGTCATAAGTAAGTCGCCGTAAAGAACAGCATAGAACATTTTAAGGAACATGACAGGTGTTATCTTAAAAGCACTGTCTTTTTCCAGACCGCTGAAATTAAGCGATATAACTGGAATCTGAGGATAATTTTTATCAATTGCCTTTCTCAGAAGATGAATATAGTTTGAAGCACGGCAACCGCCGCCTGTCTGTGTTATCATAAGAGCAGTTTTGTTGAGGTCATATTTTCCGCTTTTAAGAGCGTCCATAAACTGTCCGATAACAAGAAGTGCGGGATAACACGCATCATTGTGGACGTTTTTAAGCCCCTCGTCCACAACAGAGCGTGAACAGTTCTGTAAGAGTTCCATTTTATAGCCCTCAGCTTCAAAGATACTTATGATAAGCCTGAAGTGTATCGGAAGCATATCGGGAACAAGGATAGTATGTGTTTTAATCATGTCCTCCGTAAATTTAGCATATTCGGGCATATATTGCACCTCCGTTATTTTTCCATAGCTGCAACAAGACTTCTGAGCCTTATTCTCGCAGCACCGAGATTGTTGATTTCGTCAATTTTAAGCTGTGTATAGAGTTTACCGTGACTTTCAAGAATATTCCTCACTTCGTCGCCTGTAACGGAATCTATTCCGCAGCCGAAAGAAACAAGCTGAATCATCTGCATATCGGACTGGGTTGTGACATACTGTGCGGCACGGTAAAGCCTTGAATGATAAGTCCACTGGTTAAGTACATTAAGTTTGGGAGTGCGTGCAAGAGCTGAAACGCTGTCTTCAGTTATTACAGCCATTCCAAGAGCGGTAATAAGCTTATGTATGCCATGATTTATTTCCTTGTCGATATGATAAGGTCTGCCTGCGAGAACTATAATTTTTTTCTTTTCCGCACGTGCCTGACGGATTATGCTTTCAGCTTGTGAGGCAATTTCACCGTTATAGTATTCCATAGCCTTGTAAGCCTTTTCGAGAGCGTCGGGAATTTTACACCTGAGATTATAGCCTTTCAGTGAATTTTTCAGAACCCTGATAACGTTCTTTTTTACATTGATGTCAAGATAAGGGTGAATGAAATTACTTTCATTAAGGCGTGGATTATTGACAAGAAGCAGTTCGGGATAATATGCCACAACGGGACAGTTGAAATGATTGTCACTTTGTCCCTCATCTATATTGTAACTCATGCACGGATAGAATATAAAGTCAACGCCTTTGTCAAGCAGATTTTCAATATGACCGTGAGTAAGCTTTGCAGGATAGCACACGGTATCGGACGGAATTGTGTGTTGTCCGAGATAGTACATACCCCTTGAACTTTCGTCGGAAACTACCGTGCGGAAACCGAGTTCAGTGAAGAGCATATGCCAGAAAGGAAGCTGTTCATAGAATCCGAGTGCAAGAGGTAAACCGACTGTTCCGACGGGACGTTTAGGCTGATGCTTTTTAACAGTATTTATTATACTTGTGTATTTGTATTCATAAAGATTCGGAACGGTGTTTCTGCTTGCAGTTCCTCCGCCTTTTTCGCATCGGTTTCCTGAAATAAATCTGCGTCCTTTTCCGAAGTTTATGATATTAAGCTGACAATGTGCCGTACAGCCTTTGCACTGTGCGGAGCGTGATGTATAAGCGAATGAATTAAGGTCATCTTCTGATATAAGCGACGACTTTTCAGCGGTTGCTTTTTCTTTAGCGTACAATGCACAGCCGAATGCTCCCATAAGTCCCGAAATTGCAGGACGTATTACGTTTCTGCCTATTTCCTTTTCAAACGAGCGTAAAACTGCGTCGTTAAGGAAAGTACCGCCCTGCACAACAATATTTCTTCCAAGTTCGTCGGGGGAGTTTGCACGGATAACTTTATAAATGGCGTTCTTGATAATGGACATTGAAAGACCTGCGGAAATATCCTCAACTGTTGCACCGTCTTTCTGTGCCTGTTTTACGGAACTGTTCATGAAAACGGTACAGCGTGACCCGAGGTCAACTGGGTGCTGTGCGAAAAGTCCCATCTGGGAAAACTCGGAAATATCGTAACCGAGAGCCATTGCGAAAGTCTGAATGAATGAACCACAGCCCGAAGAACACGCTTCATTTAACATAATACTGTCAATACTCTTGTTTTTTATCCTGAAACATTTTATATCCTGACCGCCTATGTCTATAATAAAATCGACGTTCGGACAGAAATATGAAGCGGCTTTGAAGTGTGCGACCGTTTCGACTATTCCGCAGTCTATTGAAAGTCCCGATTTTATTAAATCTTCACCATAGCCCGTTACAGCAGAGCCTTTTATTGTTATATCGGGATTCATTTCCTGATATATTCTCTTTATCTGGTCGGCAATTTTGTCGAGTGGCTGACCCATATTGGAAGAATAATGATGATAAAGTATTTTGCCGTCGTCGGTTATAAGTACAAGTTTGGTTGTTGTAGAGCCTGCGTCAATGCCAAGATATGCATTTCCTTTATACTTGCGTATATCGGCATAGGCAAGGTCATATTTTTTGTGACGGTCTATAAAGTCATCATATTCTACCTGTGACGCAAAAAGCGGTTTACCTGTAACAATTCCGTCAGAAGCTTTTGCACGGCTTATTTTGTTTATTATTTCATCTGCCTTGAAATAGTCGTCAGAAGTTGATGAATACAGTGAACAGCCGTAAGCAACAAAAACAGGTGCTTCCTCGGGAAAAACTGCGTTTTCTTCGTCAAGACCGAGAGTGCGGACAAAGGCATTTTTCAGACCTTTGAGGAAGAAAAGAGGTCCGCCGAGAAAAAGCACTTTTCCTTCTATTGAACGTCCCTGAGCAAGTCCCGAAACCGTCTGGTCAACTACCGCCTGAAAGATACTTGCGGCGACGTCCTCACGTCTTGCACCCTGATTAAGAAGGGGCTGAATGTCTGATTTTGCGAATACTCCGCACCGTGAAGCAATCGGATAAATTTTCTGTGAACGCATTGAAAGCTTGTCAAGTTCGTCTGCCGTAATTCCGAGCAGGGTAGACATCTGGTCTATAAATGCACCTGTACCGCCTGCACATGAGCCGTTCATACGCTGTTCAACTCCGCCCGTGAGGAAAATTATTTTAGCGTCCTCTCCGCCGAGTTCGATAACTGAATCAGCGTCCGGATATTTTTTCTGTACCGCAAGGAAAGCGGCATGAACTTCCTGCACAAAAGGAATTTCGGCAGAATTGGCAAGTCCGAGACCTGCCGAGCCTGTTATACATACGGTGAAAGTATCATCAGGGTAGTCAGCCTGAATAATTTTAAGCTGGTCTGTCACGGTTTCCTTTACCTTTGAAAGATGACGCTGATATTTTGAATAAATTATATTTCCGTCAGAATCTGATATGACGGTTTTTACGGTTGTAGAACCTACGTCGATACCAAGAGAGAGTTTTTTATTCATTACACATTCTCCATTCTCAAATATCCCTTTTTTTATTATACTACACTTTTTCAGAAAAATAAAGCGGAAAATTCTGATTTTCCGAAAAAGATTAATTTTAAAGGGACGGAATAAAACCGTCCCCTATAATATTTTTCAGAATGAAATTTTTTCCTCAAGGTAAGCAGCAAGGTCATTTATATTAACACGTTCCTGCTCCATTGTGTCACGGTCACGGACTGTAACACAGTTGTCCTTTTCAAGAGTATCAAAATCATATGTTATGCAGAACGGTGTGCCTATTTCGTCTTGTCTGCGGTAACGTTTTCCGATTGTGCCTGTTTCGTCGAAATCAACCATAAATTTCTTTGAGAGCATTTCAAATACTTCTTCTGCCTTTGGTGTAAGTTTCTTTACAAGCGGAAGAACTGCACACTTGAACGGTGCAAGAGCGGGGTGGAGGTGCATAACAGTGCGGATTTCTTTTTTCTCCTTGCCGTTCTTGTCAACGCTTACAAGTTCTTCTTCGTCGTATGCTTCGGTAACGATTGAGAGGAAAAGCCTTTCAACGCCCAGTGACGGCTCAATTACATACGGGATATATTTTTCATTTGTTTCGGGGTCAAAGTATTCAAGTGACTTACCGCTTGTCTTGATATGCTGTGTAAGGTCATAATCTGTTCTGTCGGCAACGCCCCAGAGTTCGCCCCAGCCGAACGGGAAGAGATATTCAAAGTCCGTTGTGGCTTTGGAGTAGAAACAGAGTTCTTCAGGAGAGTGGTCACGAAGACGGATATTTTCTTCTTTGAGACCGAGACTGAGCAGGAAGTCTTTGCAGTAGCTTCTCCAGTAGCTGAACCATTCCAAATCAGTTCCGGGTTTGCAGAAAAATTCAAGTTCCATCTGTTCAAATTCACGTACACGGAAGATAAAGTTTCCGGGGGTTATTTCGTTTCTGAAAGACTTGCCGACCTGTGCAACGCCGAAAGGAACTTTTTTTCTTGTTGTACGCTGAATATTTGCGAAGTTTACAAAGATACCCTGTGCGGTTTCGGGACGGAGATAAAGTTCAGACTTGCTGTCTTCCGTAACACCCTGAAAAGTCTTGAACATAAGATTAAACTGTCTTATATCAGTAAAATTGTGTTTTCCGCAGTTCGGGCATACTATTTCATGTTCATTTATGTAATTCATCATCTGCTCGTTTGACCAGCCTGCAACGTTAGTGCCGTCGAAATCTTCAATAAGATTGTCTGCACGGTGGCGTGTCTTACATTCCTTACAGTCCATAAGGGGGTCGGAGAAACCGCCGATGTGACCTGAAGCCACCCATGTCTGCGGATTCATAAGGATTGCACTGTCAAGACCTACATTGTATTTGTTTTCCTGCACGAATTTTTTAAGCCATGCCTTTTTAATGTTGTTCTTGAGTTCAACACCGAGCGGACCATAGTCCCATGTATTCGCAAGACCGCCGTAAATTTCAGAGCCGGGGTATACATAGCCCTTTGATTTACATAAGTCAACGATTTTGTCCATAATTTTTTCGTTGTTTTTAAGCATTGATAATTTACCTCATTTCAGAATGATATTATTTATTATATTGTAAATGAAAAAGCGTAAAATGTCAAGACCCCTGAAAGAAAATCGAAATTTTAATCTTATGAACAAAAAACCGTACTTTTATATAGTACGGCAGAAATAAAATAAATAATATAGAAGGGGAATCGGGGGATTACTTAATCCGATTATGATTATATATTTGTTTCCTTAAAATAGTCTTAAATCTTTATGGCAGTTTCAAGGGCAATTTCCATCATATCACGGAAACCCGACTGTCTTTCTTCTGCTGTAGTGGAAAGATTTCTGAGCGGACAGTCCGAAACGGTAAGTATACAGAGTGCATTTTTACCTGTTCTTGCTGCATTCATATAGAGTGCGGCTGTTTCCATTTCTATTCCGAGAACACCCATTTTATGCCACTTTGAAAGACTGTCGGCATCGTCGTAAAATGTATCACTTGAAAAGATATTGCCCACATGGAAATTTACTCCCGTGTTTTCAGTTGTTTTTACAGCGGTTGAAAGAAGTTCCCACGAAGCAGTAGGGGCATAAGTTCCTGGAAGATTATACTGTGAAGCATATGCGGAATTGGTACTTGCACTCATGGCAATAATAATGTCCCTGAGATTAACGCTGTCGGCGACTGCTCCTGCTGTGCCTGTTCTGATTATGTTGTTTACTCCGTATTCGTTGAAGAGTTCCCAGGAGTATATACCCATTGAAGGCATACCCATTCCGCTCCCCTGAACCGATATTCTTTTACCTTTATAAGTTCCCGTATAGCCATACATTCCCCTTACTTCATTATAGCAGACAGGATTTTCAAGATAGTTTTCGGCAATAAATCTTGCACGAAGAGGGTCGCCAGGCATGATTACTGTCTGGGCAATATCACCTTTTCTGGCATTGTTGTGTGGTGTCGGCATAAAAAAACCTCCTTTTTATTATTTTTTTAACAGTTTTCTTGCTGTAATCATAAGTGACTGATAGTTATTTACAAGTACGAACATAAGCAGGACAAATGAAAATATTCCATAAAATGCAGGCTGTACAATCATAAAGTAACACATTATCAGAAGAACAAATGTATTTATTGATGACTTGATACCGTTGAATCTGAAAGGTATATAATATCTTGCGTCAATTATTCTTGCCCAGAAACAGAGATAATAGCTGAGGAACGTTGAAATTGAAGCTCCCTGTATGCCCCACACTGGAATAAGATAGTAATTGAGAATTATATTCACTACACTTGCAACGAAACTTGTCCAGAATGAATTTTTTGTGTGTTTTGTGGCGGTGTATATACTGCTCAGAAACTGGTCGAGGCACATGAACAGTACCGCAACAATAAGCACGGGCGTATATTTATATACTTCTCCGTATTCCGAAAAGTTCTTTGTGCTGACGAAAAACGGCGATATAATTTTTACTCCTGCAATAAGAAGTGCAGACGCAATAAACAGAATTGCTTCATAGGCATTGTATACTTTTTCATAGAAACTGCTTCTGTCCTTAGAGTTGTTTTCCATAATTGCTGACATATTCCATGCCTGAAAGAAAATAGTTGAAACCATTGAAATAAGGTTAGGGACTTTTGAGGCATATCCGTATATACCTGCCGCACTTTCACCGAGCGTTACTATATCGCTTTTCATATAGCGTATGAAAAGCCTGTCTGAAAATCCCGTAATAACCCACATTACTACCGTAGGAATAAGTGGGACGGCAAATCTCATCATACTTCTTGCAAGTTTTTTGTTGTAGTATCCTATATAGAAGTATTTTTTGAGGTTTGCAACAATAAACAGAAATACCGCTGAACATAAGTCGGATAATATTACCGAGAGCATGAAGCCTTTAACGCCCCAGTGAAGTTTTGAAATGAAGATTATATTGAATAGGAAAAGTGTAAAGGTGGCAAATATTCCGTCAAAAGAAAACAGCTTTACAAAACCTTTGGCACGGACAAACTGGGAACATACTGCTCTTAATGCAGATGTACAAACATATATGAGAAGAAGTATTGTATAGCCGTCTATGAAGTCAAGAAACGGTATGAGTTTCAGAAGAGGTGCGAATACAAACATCAGTGCAAGACCAATCAGGTTCAGACACGTTGCTGTCGTGAAGACTTCCTTTTTCTTGTATTTGCGGTCAAGTCCGTATCTTATCATGGCTTCGGACATTGAAAAAGTAAAAATAGGCAGAAGAAAATTTGCGGTTATTTCGAGGAGTTCCTTTGTACTGCTGTCGGCAGGGCTGATATTGTTGGTGTAAAGTCGTGTGAGAAGAATTACAAGAATTTTAGAACCGAAATTCCCTATTGCGAAAATAACGGTGTTCATCGCAAGCTTTTTATATTTATTCATTTTATTCACGCTCCGGAAAATTATGTTATACAAATTCATTATATCACATTTTTTATTGCTTGTCATTACTTTTATGATTTTTTTCAATAAAATTATATATTATAAAAAGACTTTATCTGACATTTTTGTAAAATCTTACCTGAGCTGTTGTAGTTTTATCCAAAACAACGCCGTAAAAATATTGATTATTTATGATTTCTTTCAGAATTGTACAGGAAATGTCAAGGAAATTTGCAAATGGCATAAAACTGTGATATAATATAATGATAATGAAAGCTATTATAACTTTTGAACAGGAGTACAATATATATGCAAACAGAAACAATACTCAGATATGACGGTCCGGCAGAAGATTTCAGCTGGGCGATTCCTGTCGGCAACGGCAGAATAGGCGGTATGGTTTTCGGAAAACCTGCTGATGAAGTAATTGAGCTTAATGAAGATTCGGTCTGGTCGGGCGGACTGCGTAACCGTATAAATCCGGACGCTCGGGAGGGACTGAAAGAAGTCCGTGAACTGATTAAAGACGGAAATATTCCCGAAGCCGAAAAGGTGGCATTTGAGAAGATGCAGGGTGTAACACCTGATATGCGTCGCTATATGCCTTTAGGAAATCTTTTTATAAATATGGAACTTAACGGAAAGGTGAGGGATTATTCACGTTTGCTTGATATAGCAGAAGCCTGTGCAGATGTTTCTTTTACCGTAAACGGCGTTGTCTATACAAGGCAGATATTCGTTTCAGTTCCTGACGAAGTAATGGTTATACATATTTCAGCGTCAGAACCGTCGGCGGTTTCGCTTTCGTGCAGTATAGACGGACGTGAAGATTATTATGACGATAACCGTCCGTGCGGTGAGAATATGATTCTTTATACAGGCGGTACGGGAAGCCGTGATGGGATATTCTTTGCAGGCGTTCTCGGTGCAAAGGCACAGGGCGGAGAAATAAGGACGCTCGGCGGTAAAATATCAGTTAAAAATGCTGACGAAGTTATGATTGTTTTTTCGGCACGTACAAATTTTTATACCAAAGATTATATTGAATCCGCAGAAACAGATGCTGAAATGGCTTTGCAGTGCGAATACGACGAACTTTATTTCCGTCATGTCAGCGACTACAGGGAACTTTTTGAACGTGTTGAATTTTCACTTAATGACAATTCGGAACATGACGATATATCAGGTCTTACAACCGACAAAAGAATTGCTCGTCTGCGTGGCAACGAACTTGACAACAAGGAATGTCAGAGGCTTATTCATGACAATAAGCTTATAGAACTTTATTTTAATTTTGCACGCTATCTTATGATATCCGCAAGCCGTACAGGTACTCAGCCCATGAATATTCAGGGTATATGGAATGAAGACATGATAGCGTCACTGGGAAGCCGTTACAGCGTAAACGTGCGTACACAGATGAATTACTGGATTGCCGAAAACTGTAATCTTTCGGAATGTCATCTGCCTCTTTTTGACCTGCTTGAACGTGTATGCGAAAACGGCAGAAAAACCGCAAGAGAGATGTACGGCACGAAAAAGGGCTTTGTATGTCATCATAATACGGACATATGGGGCGATACCGCACCGCAGGACACTTTTCTGCCGTCGACTATATGGGTAACGGGTGGTGCATGGCTTGCTCTCCATATCTTTGAACACTATGAATATACAATGGACAAAGATTTTCTTGCCGAAAAATACCACATAATGAAAGAATCAGCAGAGTTTTTTGTGGAGTACCTCATTGAAAACGAAGACGGAAAACTTGTGACCTGTCCGTCTGTTTCGCCCGAAAATACGTATCTTACCGAAGACGGCGTTAAAGGCTGTCTGTGCATGGGTCCTTCTATGGATTCGCAGATTATAACGGTACTTTTTCAGGACGTTATAAAGTCAGCTGAAATTCTCGGAAAGGATAAGACTTTTTCAAAGAAGCTTACAGGTCTTCTGAAAAAACTTCCTCAGCCCGAAATAGGAAAATACGGACAAATTAAAGAATGGGCTGTTGACTATGATGAAGTTGAAATAGGTCACAGGCATATTTCACAGCTTTTCGCCCTTTACCCTGCCAGTCTGATTTCACCCCACAAGACCCCTAAACTCGCCGATGCGGCAAGGGCAACGCTTATCCGTCGGCTTATTCACGGCGGAGGTCATACGGGCTGGAGTTGTGCATGGATTGCGAATATGTGGGCAAGACTTTATGACGGTCGTATGGTATATGAAAATATAAAAAATCTTCTTGCTTATTCAACAAATCCCAATATGTTCAATAACTGTCCGCCTTTCAGAATAGACGGAAATTTCGGCGGTGCGTCTGCAATTACGGAAGCACTTATGCAGTGCTGTGAGGGAGAAATAAACCTTTTGCCCGCACTTCCCGACGAATGGAAAAGCGGTCATATAAACGGACTTCGTGCAAAAGGCGGTTTCGGTGTTGATATTGAGTGGGAAAGCGGAAAATTCAAGACCGCCCTTATTACTTCTGATTTCGGCGGTGAATGTCGTCTGCGTGCAAACTGTGTTGTCAGCATTGTCTGCGACGGTGAGACAGTAGGTTCAAGAATTGAAGACGGCATTATAATATTTAATACTGTTGAAGGTCATACCTATACAGTAAAAGCGTGATTTATCGGAGGAAAAAAATGAATATTCTAAAATATATTTCTGTTGCTATGACTGCTGTTCTGTCGGTTTCTGCCGTAACTGCTTGCAGTTCAAATAAAAATACAGAAGAATCGTCTGAGGAAATACCGGTCACCGAGACAACAACTGAACCATTTACAGAGCCTGTAACGGAAGAAATTCCGACAGAACCGCCAGTTGAAACGTATCCTGAAAATCCCGTATCTTATCCCGAAATTCAACATTCCTACGCTTCTGACCTTTATGAAGCGGAAAGGGAAAGACTAAGAAACGGTCTTGTGCCATCAAACGAAAGATACGGTTACAGCGGAGGCGGATATGTCACAGGTTTTGACAATTCGGGTCAGAAGTCCGTTAAATTTACTTTTGACGCTCCTGCAACACAGCATTATGACATTTCTTTCGGAATAGCTTCGGATATGGCAGCCAGATGCCGTGTTTTGCTGAACGGTACGGAACTTTACAGCTTTGAAACAACGTCGGACGGACAATTTCAGAAAATAACCCATTACGGCGTTTTTATTGAAAAAGGTTCTGCACAGATTGAAATATGTCCGCAGGGCGATGTTATGCTTGACTATCTTGACATTGAAAACAGTATTGCCGTAAACAATATAAAGTATGAGGCGGACAGTATTCCTGTAAATACTAATGCTTCCACTGAAACAAAGGAACTGATGAAATTTCTTGCCGACAATTACGGAAAATACACGCTTACGGGACAATATGCATCAGGCGCAGAAAATACCGAACTTGAACTTATATATAAGACTACGGGTCAGTATCCTGCAATAAGATTTTCTGTGATTGACGATACCCCAGCAGATTCAAATATTACGCCTGAAAATGTAGATGCCTGTATTGCGTGGCACGAAAGAGGCGGTATAAACGCTGTTACATGGGAATGGAAGTCACCGTCACTGCAATCGTCGGTATATGCACAGGAATGTGACTTTTCAATTCTGAGTGCCATGACTGATGTTGATATTGCAAAGTATTCACAGGAACAGATTTACAATCTCTATGGCGACGGATATATTTCCGAAGAGTGTTATAAGCTTATGATGGGAATAGACGAAGTGGCTACAAAACAGCTCAAGCCCCTTAAAGAAAAAGGTATACCTGTTCTCTGGCGACCTCTTTATGACGCTTCACTTGGATATGACAGCGAAGACGGTGCTGTATACTGGTGGGGAGCAGGTGGTGCGGACGCATACAGATGGCTGTGGAAGCTGGTATATGACCGTCTTACAGAATATCACGGTCTTGACAATCTTATATGGGTATGGAACGGCATGAGTGATGTATATACGGTTGATGAATCAACTTTTGACATAGCGTCATATGACCTTTACACAGGAACGGAAAAGAAATTCAGAAGCCGTTATGAACAGCTCATGGCAGCTCAGAAGTACATAAAAAACAAGATTATTGCGGTCAGTGAATGTGACAATGTTCCCGATATGGACGTTTCTTTCAGGGATAATTCTGTATGGTCATTTTTCGGATTGTGGAACGGTGAATATATTGCCGACGAAAGCGGTAATTATTCCGAAAAATATACAACTAAAGATGAATTGATACGTGCATACAATTCAGAGGGTTCGCTTACTCTTGACGAATATAAAACACTCCGTTCGGGCGGACAGCTTTCGGCAGGTACAAGGAATTTTTCAGCTGATTTGCAGGAAGAATATATAGAACCGACAACAGAAGCTCCCGTTTACGATTACAGCGGTGATTATAACGATTATGATTATGATGATTACGGTTATGATGATTACAGTTATGACTATGATTATAATGATTATGATTACGGATACGATGAATGGTAAATAATTTATTTCCGAAAAAGGAGGTTTTCCGTGAAATCATTTATTAATGGACAACAGTTTTCGTCTGAACAGAAATTACTTCTGAAAAAAATGACAGATGAAATTTCAGGAACGGATATAAAGGCAGTAAGCTTTAAAATGAATGATATACTTGTTGTTACTCCTTTTTCGGCAGTTCAGGATATGTTTATGTTCATGGAGGACGACTTCAGAAAAGTAAGCAAATCGGGAAAGAGTTTTGCACAGCTGCGTATTGAGGCACAGGATTCGGCATATAAGAAGTACGGAAAAGAGTCCGTAACCATTGATATTATATATAGTATACTGGAGAAGACAGGAAAATTAAAAAAGGAAAATGCCGAAATTCTGATTAAGCGTGAATGTGAACTTATGAAGAAGTTTTCGTTTGTGAGGGAGTGCGGAAAGGCACTTTTCCATGAGGCGAAAAAGAACGGTAAAAAAATAATTGTCACTGCGGACACGGTTTATCCGAAAGAAGTTATTGTCAGTATTCTTGAAAAATGCGGTTACAGTTCTTATGACGAAATTATAATAAATCCCGACGATTTCGGAAAAATTCAGAAAATTTCCGGTGTTGAACCGTCTGAACTTCTGCATATAGGCGGAAATGTTGAAAGTGATGTTGAAGCTCCGATTTTAAAGGGGTCAAGGGCGTTGCTTATTTCTCCGCCTGTTCCGCTTATGGTCAGGTCGGGCAGACTAAGGGGATTTGTACAGGCTCGTCAGCTTCTTGAAATAGATTCTCCCGAATATCTCGCACTCAGGTGTGCTTTCGGACTTTATGCAATGTACGGTTTTGACATTCCGCAGAACAAAATTCCTAAGTCTGATTTCTGCAAAAATCCATATATGCTCGGTTTCATAGTGTACGGTGCTTTAAGTCTTGCTGACAGTAATTATAAACCCGATACATCTTTAAAAAAAGAACTTATTGAATCTAAAGGCATTAATCAGAAAATTTTGCAGGGCAGGGAAGATTTTATAAGAATGTTTAATGAATATTTCGGTGAATTTACCGACTGCATGAAATATACGGGTCTTGAACTTCCTTTTGAATTTCTGACAGACCATTCCGCATCTGCCGACAGAATGATTCTCAGGTCATGTGTTTCCGACGGTACTTATAAAAAATGGTCAGAATCCGTCACCGACCCCGAAATTTTACCGATTTACGCACGCACAGTCAAAAAGAACGCAGTTTCAAAGCTTGCCGACAAACTGTTTCCGCCAGGTACTAAAGTAAGGACAATTGCCGACGGCATTCTTGCAAAATCGCACCGTTAATCCGACAATAATTTTTTCCGTCTGCTTTTTTATTCATTTCCCGTGCTTAAAATACATGAAAACCCTAAATAATCCGTTGCACTTCCTTGAAATTATGTGGTAGAATATACTTACAGAACAAAAGGAGGTAAAAAACAATGAATAACAAAATAAGAGTGCTTATTGGCGATGATTCTGCTGAAACGGGCGTAAGTATCGCAAATAAGCTCCGTGAGAGAGGTATGTATGCCTACACCAGACGAAAGGATTGCAGTGTAATTCTTGAATCCATAAGGAACGACCCGCCCGATGTTGTTGTAATTGACATTACCGCTCAGAACGGTGACGTTGTTGCAATTATGAAAAGAGTAAGGGAACTTGGGGTTAAATTTCCTGTTTTTGTGGTTACTTCTTCATATGACAACGAATTTATTGAACGTCAGGTTATAGACAACGGTGCTTCAAAGTTTCTTCTCAAGCCTTATGATGCAGACGACCTTTGCAGAGCAATAAATTCTGCTCTCGGGGACAGAGCCAACAGCCTAAGTGACGATATGGAAGTTGTTGTAACCGATATTATTCACCAGCTCGGCGTGCCTGCTCACATAAAGGGTTATCATTATCTGAGAACGGCTATTCTTTATTCCATAGAGGACAAAACGCTCCTTGACAGTGTTACTAAACTGCTTTATCCGACAGTTGCAGGAATATATGACACCACTTCGTCAAGAGTTGAGCGTGCCATTCGCCATGCCATAGAAATTGCATGGGACAGGGGAAATGTAGATACACTTAATTCCTTTTTCGGCTATACTGTTGATACGGGAAAGGGCAAACCTACAAATTCCGAATTTATCGCCCTTATTACAGACAAACTCCGCCTGAGATACAAAGCGGCTTTAAGGAGAGTATGATTTGTATAAGCCGATAAATCCGTGAATTGATATATATAAACAAGGAGGACTTTACTTTGGCTTTTAAAAAAATCAATATTTCTGAACTCTCTTTCAATCCGTTTGAGAAAATCGGAAAAGAATGGCTGTTACTCACAGGTGGAAATGCAGAAAAGTTCAATACCATGACAGCTTCATGGGGACAGCTTGGTGTACTCTGGAATAAAAACGTTCTTACCTGTTATGTAAGACCAAACCGTTATACATACGAGTTTATAGACAACGGTGAATATTTTACCGCTTCTTTCTTCGGTGAACAGTACAGGAAAGCACTTTCTTTCTGTGGTTCGCATTCAGGCAGGAATTATGACAAGGTTAAGGAAACAGGTCTGACACCTGTCGAAACTGACGGCTGTATGACTTTTGAAGAGGCAGACCTTGTGTTTGTATGCCGTAAGCTCTATAACTACGATATGCAGGAAAGCGGTTTCACAACCGACGACGGAATAGCTGAACAGTTTTTCAGCAAAGACCCTTACCACAGGGCGTATATTTCGGAAATAACAGCGGTTTACATAAAAGAGTAACAAAAAAAGGGCGTACTTGAAAGTACGTCCTTTTTCATGAATTATTTGTTTAACTGTTCAAGCTGAATTGAAGTTAATGGAAAATCTGAAACCAGTATAGTTTTTGATTCAATATACTGGATAGCGAGAGCATCAGAATTTGTAATGCCATTGCCGTTATCAACAACATCAGCATTAGCTTTGCCCTTTTCAGTAAGTTTATACTTATCGGGATTTGCAATTGACTGCATTATAAGTACAGCATCATTTATGTTTACTTCTCCGCTTTCATCAGCATCGCCGTATTTTATATCAGTATCTTCGCCACTCTGTGAAGAATCTGCAAAAGATGCGGGCTTGTCAATAGCCGTTTCCGTTGTGTTGTTCCATACGTTAGACCACCACATCTGATTTTCAATGCCTGTTGCCTTATCCTTTTCTGCGAGGAGTTCGGAAGTATCAACGGTAATTTCAACTGTTCCGTCTTTGCCTACTGTGCCTTTCCAGTCAATGTGTTTCCAGTCTTCCTCAGCAGGACCTACACTATAGCAGATAGCACCGCCTACAGATGCACCGGACACTCCTTTTACTGTAAATGTATACTTGCCCGAATCGTCAACCTTAATTGTTTCCTTTATAGTCTCAAACTTGAAGTCATCGGGAACTGCTGTGGTAGTTGTAGTAGTTGTTTGATTTGAACCGGAAGCAGTTGTTGTGGTAGTAGTTATCGGCTTATCAGGCTTATCAACGAGTACGCCCTTGTCAACTATAGCTGCCTTTTCAACTGTTGTCTTGCCGTTTGCTCTTATGATAACGCTGTTAAGGCTTGAAACACTGCCGTTATTAGCTTCCCATGCTGCTTTTATATCGTCAGCCGAGAAGTAAGCGATACCATTCTTTTCGTCGATATAGTAAGGCTTTACAGTTGTCCAGCCACCCCAGTCAGCGTCCATGAAAGCAAGTTCAGGGTCACCGCCTGTATATTTTACAGCTATATCTTTGCCCTCAAATTCGGAGAACTTGATAATCTGTGCCGGAGAGCCTTCCTTGCCGTCCACACCGCTGTCATAAGAACCTGCTGTATTTACAATTTCCTTGCCTGTTGAAATATCCTTATGTGTGTACTGCTTTGCGGTTGTGAAGTCTTTACCGCCCCATACAACAGAATCATCAGCGAGGACAGCCATCATTGCATCGACAACCTGACCTGAATCTTCATACCATGTGTTAGTATCTCTGTTGAGGTAGTCGTGTGCTTCGGACTGGTCGCTGTTTCCTCTTGCATCGTTGTCCCACAGAACACACGGGAAACCATAGCTCTTTGCAAGTGAAACATATGTTGTAGCCCATTCACAGCGAGCCTCCGTGTTGTTGTAGTTTGAAGCACTAAATTCGCCGAGGATAACAGGAATATTGTTATCAATAAAAGTCTTTCGGATATTCTTTAAAATGCCCTCAAGTTCGGTAGCATATGTTTCGGAAAAAGTGCTGTGGTCGCCGTCGCCCATACAGAAATTGTAAGGCGAATAAGCGTGGACAGATGCGGCAACATACGGGTCGTCAGGAAGTTCGAGGGCTGCCATCATGTTTATATCACTGCCCGATGCACAATAAGGCGGACAGGAGAGAAGTCTTGTATTCTTATAGGGAGATTCAATACTTCTTACTGTATCAACGAAATCTTTATTAAGTTTGTTGACAACCTCAAAGAGCTTTTCCTTTGGAGCGTTGGGAGCTAACCACCATTCATATTCCGTACCGGCGGCACGTGGTTCATTCATACCCTCAAAGATAAGATGCTGGTCGTAATCCTTGAACTCTGTGGCAATCTGCTTCCATGTATTCTTCAACTTTACTGAAATTTCGTCATAAGCCGTGTCAAAGTCAGGTCTGTTAATCCATTCTTCGTGGTGTACATTAAGGATAACATACATATCTTCTTCATAGCACCAGTCAATAATTTCACGTACACGTGCGAACCATTCGGCATCAATAGTGCCGTCTTCGCTCATGTGCTGATACCATGTTGTAGGGAGACGAACGGTATTGAATCCCTTATCCTTAACAGCCTTGATAGTCTCTTTTGTGCAGGCAGGATTGCCCCATGCGGTTTCAGTTTCAAGACCTGCATGACCTTTACCGCTGGTTGCGTCAAGCGAGTTACCATAGTTCCAGCCTATTTTCATATCCTGTGTTATTTCAAAAGCTGTCATGACATCGGCAGCGTCAACAATCTCCCTGTCATTGAGAGGTGCAAAATTGAGTGCGGACATCATGCATACTGCTGCTGCGGAAATGCTTACAATACGCCTGATGTTCTTTGATTTATTAAACATTTTAAATACCCTCCTGTATCAGTATTTTTTTACGGATATAATATCCTGTTATTTTAATTTTATCACAATATCATAAAAAAGTCAATATAATTTGTGCGATTCGTCCAAATGTGCCGTAACAAAATTAACTCAGATATTTTAGCGATAATGTATAGCTTTTTTAAATTAAAGATGTTTTATAGAATAATAATTTATTAATATGTAAAAAAAACAATCTTATATACTGCAATATTGAATAAATATACAGACTGTGGTATAATATGTATACAATTCAAAAGGAGGAAATTTTTATGAATTATGAAAGACTTGAAAAGAACATAACCGACAATATCAAAGAAGCACAGATAAAACTCGGTTTTGAAAACAGACCGATGAGTTTTAATTATATGCTTGGTTCGCTTAATCATCTTATCGGGGAAAATCTTGATTCCGACAGCATGAAAACGGCACTTGAAAATTTTGCGGTAAATACCCGTGAAAGACTCGGTGAAATAACGTTCCGTCCGATAAAAGACGGTTTTTGTATAACTGTATCGGCTGAGGGTACTGCTTATGTAAACGGTCTTGATGGTTTTGAATTTATTACGGAGTTTGTAAACACTGTCAGAAATCACGGTGTTTCGCTGGACGATGTTATGGTGGTATTCCGTAAATATTCAGAAAATGTAGTTGCAGAAAAGAAAGAAAACGGCGAATTTGACTGGCTTGTATATTTCGCCGACGGAAATCCCGACGAATATTTATATTGTATTGCCCTCGAAGAAGAAATAGACGGACATATTCATGTAATGTATCACCGTTTTATAAGGGAGGACTATGAAGAATTTAACTTCTGAAAAAACGTCACTTATTGCAGGGATTATAATTATTTTCATGTCATATTTTTTTATAACGTCTGAAAGCGTTCTAACTGTCCACGACGATATACTGACATATGCGGAAGTTCAGCACGGAGACCTTATCAGTACTATAAAAAGCTATGCCGAAAACGGCAGGATAAGTCATATTCCCATGACGTTCCTGCTGTGGATACCATATTATTTTCACTCTGTAACTGCTGTCAGGATTTTTTCCGCTGTATCGGTACTGTTTAACATGAGTGGTCTTTATGTGTTTATAAAGAATAATGCAGGGAAGTACAACGCATATCTTACGTGCCTGCTGTTTATTTCGTTTGCGTGTATATCCAATCAGCATAATCTTTTTGTCGCCTATACTTTCGCACATCAGTTACCTGTAGGAATTATTCTTTTTTCGCTTGATTTGTATATAAAATATCTGAAACATGATAAATTCCGACATAAAATAACAAGTTCCGTACTGTTTTTTACAGCCTGTTTCATGTATGAGGCTATGACTGTATTTTTTCTGATGTTTGCAGGACTTTCACTCTACAGAAACAGAAGCGAAAAATTCGGCAGACGTATGAAAATTTTAATCAGGGACGTATTTTTTCACGGAATTTTTCTTTTTGTATATCTTGTAATATATGTTCTATGGAGATACTTTCACCCCTCATATTACGACGGTACAAGATTTTATCTGAAAAATGTACCCATGAGTATTCTTGCACTTTTCAAATTCTCTTTAGGTATGACACCAATGTTGCCGACATTTGCAATGCTTGCGAAAAAATATATAACATGGCAGGAATTTATTGATTCTGTAAGTTTATGGAATATTCTTGCTCCTGTTATTGCAGGTACGGCATTTTACAAAGTATTTCCGAAAATAAGGAAACCCGAAAAAATAACTCCGTCGGTGATTTTCTGTATTTCGGGAATGATTGTTCCGAATGTTCTTATAAGTCTTACCGAAAAATACACCTACTGGGCAGGTCAGAATGCTTATTCATACGTACCGTCATTTTACAGCTATTTCTTTATGATTATGCTTTTAGTTGCTGTGTTTTCAACATTTAAACGTGGAAATGTTGAAAAGTCTGTTGAAAAGATGTTGAGTATCTGTGTGGCATTGGTAACGCTTGTATGTTCGCTCGGCAACACCGCATGGGACGCTTATTTCAGTAAGAATCTTGACAGATACAGGGCTTTTGAAGAAGCTGTTTCTTCCGAATATTTCGACGATATTCCCGACGGAACTGTTATATATATCCCCGATTATACAGGTATTCACAACGATATGAATTTTACGGCATATTATGCAGATGTGTATATTTCCGCAGACGTGACGTTTGAAAACAATTATGATGACATTGATTTTTCAAAACCTGTCGTTTCAATGCTCTATGATGAGGACACAAAGAAAATCACTGTTGAAAGAATAAACTGAAATTTACCACATATTCCGCATTAAAATGATGATATTTTCTTCACCTTTGATAATTGACATTAATTGCCCTGCGTGATATAATTAAACTGTTGGCATATTATGTATATTCTTATGTATAGAATGTATTGAACGCCTGAATTTAAACTTATGGAGATAACAAATGTACAAAACAGTAAATAATATCAAGATAAATTACGAACAGAAAGGCAACGGAGATTTGATTGTACTGCTTCACGGCTGGGGAAGTAATATAAAGCTTTTCGCCAATCTCATTGACCTGCTTTCAAAGAAATATACCGTTGTGGCTATGGATATGCCGGGTTTCGGAGAAAGTCAAGAACCGCCTTCGGCATGGTGCGTTGATGACTATGTTGATTTTGTCATTGACTTTCTGAAAGACTACGACAACAAACAAATAATGTTTCTGGGTCATTCTTTCGGCGGACGTGTGATTATAAAGCTTAACAGCCGTAAAAATCTTGACTTTAAAATAAGTAAGGTTATACTCGTGGACAGTGCAGGAATCATGCCACCTAAATCGAATAAAAAGAGTTTCCGCACACGTAAGTATAAATTTTTCCGCAAGATACTTTCAACGGGTATCATGCAGAAAATTGCCCCGTCCGCACTTGAAAAGCTCCGTGTGAAATATGGAAGTGCGGACTATGCCGCCGCCTCGCCGTTAATGAGACAGGTGCTTGTAAAAGTCGTGAATGAGGACTTAGAGTCTTTGATTCCTAATATAAAATGTCCGACTTTGCTCGTGTGGGGCGTTAACGATACCGCTACACCTCTTTCGGACGGTGAAAAAATGGAAAAACTCATTGCTGATTCAGGACTGGTAAAGCTTGAAAACGCAGGTCACTACTCATTTCTTGAACAGCAGTTCACATTCAACCGTGTAATGTGTTCATTCCTGAAAATCGAAGAATAAGGAGGTTTTTTTATGAATACTGTTATTTTCTGTATATATGCGGTTGTGGCACTTGTCGGAATTGTCTTTTTCAGTTTAAGGGAATTTCATATGTTGCAGTTGAACGGCTACAAAACCCCCGAACATTCGTGGTGGATGAAAAAGAATTTTAAGAGATATATTTTTCCGCTTGTACTTTTTGCAGGACAGTTTGCTATGCTTGCAACAGATTACAATATACCGTTTCTGACAGTCTTTGCGGTTCTCAACGTTTTCTTTTCAGTTCTCAATAAACCGTCAAAGAAGTTCAAGAAACCGCTGAAATATACCGCCCGTGTAAAAAGAATGATGACTACTTATTTTATATTGATTGCGGTAATGTATGCAATAGCCACTATTTCAGGGAGTACACCGTGCTTGTGTGAAGATTGGAAACCTTTTGAAAATATTCTGCCGTTTATCATGGTAAACTCCGCACTTTATTTAACGCCGTTGCTTGTTCCGCTTTCAAATATACTCAACAAGCCCATTGAAACATATATACAGCACTGGTATATAAACGACGCTAAAAGAATACTGTCCGAAATGCCCGACCTCCACAAAATAGGCATTACAGGAAGTTACGGCAAGACAAGTATGAAATTTTATTTAAGTGAGTTGTTGAGTTCACAGTATAACACACTTAAAACCCCCGAAAGTTTCAATACACCTATGGGCGTTACAATTACTGTAAGACAGCATTTAAAGCCTACACATGAGTATTTCATATGTGAAATGGGTGCAAGACGTGTACACGAAATAAAGGAACTCTGTGAAATTGCACACCCTCATGATGGTATTATAACTTCTGTAGGTCCTCAGCATCTTGAGACTTTCAATTCAATAGAAAACGTAGTCAATACAAAGTTTGAACTCGCCGACAGTGTTCAGGCTGTAGGGGGAAAAATCTACCTCAACGGCGACAACGAACTTATCAGAAAAAAAGCTCCTCAGTATAAAAATGCTGTTATGTACGGATTGCAGGAACACAATGACTACCGTGCAACTGATATTTCCGTATCGGACAGGGGAACAGAATTTACTGTAACTGCTCCCGACGGCGAAAACTGTAGATTCACTATGAAGTTATTAGGAGAACACAATGTACAGAACGTTTTAGGAGCTATTGCATATTGTCACGGTATCGGTATATCAATGGAAAAGCTGATACTTCCCGTCAAGAGAATAGCTGCCGTACCACACAGACTACAGTTGCTCGACAAGGGTGGTAATCTTACTTACATTGACGACGCATATAATTCAAATCCCAGCGGTTGCCGTGCGGCTTTGGAAGTTCTCGGACTTTTCGATGCCTGCCGAATCCTTGTAACTCCAGGAATGGTTGAACTCGGTGCAAAACAGGAAGAACTTAATTTCGAGTTCGGACAGGAAGCTGCAAAAGCCTGTGACTATATCGTGCTTGTCGGAAAAAATCAGACTGTTCCGATTTACAATGGCATAAAGGAAGCAGGCTACGACATGAACAATGTCTATGTTGCGGACGGTCTTAATGAGGCTCTTGCAAAAGTACAGGAGTACAGA
Source organism: uncultured Ruminococcus sp. (assembly GCA_947177755.1). Classification (GTDB taxonomy): domain Bacteria; phylum Bacillota; class Clostridia; order Oscillospirales; family Ruminococcaceae; genus Ruminococcus. Next base: position 23,345 of record CAMWVV010000018.1, read on the forward strand.
ACCGACAAAAAGAAAATAGTTCTTCTTGAAAACGATTTACCCGATAATTATTAATTTATATAAAAGGAGTAATTTTATTATGAAAATCAATCTTGCTGTTCTTTTCGGCGGAAAAAGCGTCGAACATGAAGTATCTGTTATTTCGGCTGTTCAGGCTATGGCAAGCATGAACAAGGAAAAATATAACATTATTCCCGTCTACATGACTAAACAGAATGAATTCTGGACAGGTGAAAAACTTTTTGACATAAACTCATTCAAGGATATTCCCGAACTCTTAAAGGAATGTACAGCGTGTGTATTTGTAAGAAGTGAAGGAAAAGTACAGCTTATCCGTCAGAAAATGAAGAAATTCGGTTCAAATCTTATTTCAGACGTTGATATTGCTTTCCCGATAGTACACGGTACTAACGTTGAAGACGGTGCTTTACAGGGATATTTGCAGACACTTGATATTCCATACGTTGGTTGTGACGTTCTTGCGTCTGCCGTCGGAATGGATAAATTTGTAATGAAAATACTGCTCAAAGATGCGGGATTTCCTGTGCTTGACTGCTGTCGTTTTTCGTCGTTTGAGATTGACAGAATTGACGAATGTGCAGACAAGGTTGAATCGAAATTCGGTTATCCAGTAATTGTAAAGCCTATAAATCTCGGTTCAAGCGTTGGTATTTCAAAGGCTTCGGACAGGGACAGTCTTATTAAATCAATGGAAAATGCTTTTGAGTTTTCAGACAGAATTTTAGTAGAACCTGCTGTGGTGAATCTGAAAGAAATAAACTGCTCCGTAGTCGGCGACAGCGAGTCGGCAGAAGCATCAGTATGTGAAGAACCCGTGCAGGCAAGCGACGATGATATTTTAAGTTTTGAACAGAAGTATGTAGGTGGCGGAAAGGGCATGGCATCACTGAAAAGAAAAATTCCAGCCGACATCACTCCCGAACAGGACGAATTTGTAAGGAAGACTGCTGTTGACGCTTTCCGTTATCTCGGCTGTAACGGCGTTACACGTATAGACTTTATGCTTGATATGTCCGACAACAAAATTTATATAAACGAAATAAACACTATCCCTGGCTCACTTGCATTCTATCTCTGGGAACCAAAGGGCGTTAAATATGCCGAACTTCTCGAAAGAATGATACAGCTTGCACTTAAACGTTACAGAATGAGTGGAAAAATAAATTATTCATTCGATAATAACATACTTGCTATGGGCGGAAGTTTCGGAGCAAAGGGAAGTAAAAGATAAGGAGGGTCGTTTATGACCGAAAAGGAAAAACAGCAGGCAGGCGAACTCTACAACGGCAACGACAGGGAGCTTGTGGCAGACAGAATAAGTGTAAAAAAACTCTGTGCAGAATATAACTCCGCCACTTATAACGATTTTCAGAAAAAAGAAAGACTTCTGAGCAGAATGATTGCTCTCAAGGGTGAGAATATATGGATTGAACCTAATTTTTTCTGTGATTACGGATATAATATAATTATTGGTGACAATTTCTATGCAAATCACAATCTTGTGATTCTTGACTGTGCAGAAGTTACTTTCGGGGATAATGTTTTCATAGGTCCTAACTGCGGATTCTACACGGCAGGTCACCCGATTGACTATAAGGCACGCAATGCGGGTCTTGAATATGCAAAGCCGATAAAAGTCGGAAGTAATGTATGGATTGGCGGAAATGTCATTGTTTTGCCTGGTGTTACGATAGGCGACAATGTTGTAATAGGCGGTGGAAGCGTTGTAACCAAAGACATTCCTTCAGGAGTTGTTGCAGTCGGTAATCCGTGCAAGCCCGTTAAGGATATTCCCGAAAGTACATTTGTTACACCTGAAAAACCCGAAACACCTGCAACGGAAGCTGAATCTGAAAAACCTAAGAAGAAAACTAAACATTATTCTGTTGAGGAAATAATAAAATAAGTCACAAGGAGGGCAAAGCTGTGAATACACTTCATTTCAGGTATGCGGTCGAAATTGAAAAAACACGCTCTATAACTCAGGCTGCTGAAAATCTGTACATGGCTCAGCCTAATCTGAGCAAAGCCATAAAAGAACTGGAGAACACTCTCGGAATAACTATATTCCGCCGTACTTCAAAGGGCGTTATTCCCACTGACCAGGGACTGAAATTTCTTGGTTATGCCAAACAGGTTCTTATGCAGATAGACAACATGGAAGCTATACATTCACCCGAAAAATACAAGAATAACAAGCTCCGTATTTCCGTTCCCCGAACAGGCTATATTTCAAAGGCTTTTTCTGAGTATATCGCCGAAACCGATAATTCCGACGACATGGAAGTTTATTTCTGTGAAACAAATTCCCTGCGTACCATAGAAAACGTACGTGACAACGGTTATGATTTCGGAATAGTAAGATTCAATACCGCACATGAAAAATATTTCACTGATTTTCTTGACGAAAAGAATCTCAGCAGTAAATTACTCTGGGAGTTTGAAATGCTTGCGGTGATGTCTGCCGAACACCCTGCCGCACATACCGAAAATTTGCAGTATTCGGAACTTTCCTGTAATTATATAGAACTCACTCAGGGCGATGATGCTGTGCCGTATGTTTCGGGGGCTGTTGAAAAACTTTATGCCGCAAACCGTCCGGCAGATATTCCCGTAAGAAAAGTATGTATGTACGACAGAGGCAGTGCATTGGATTTTCTGCTTACCGTTCCTAATTCATTCATGCTTGATTCTCCCGTGCCTGAAAGTCTGTGTGGAAAATATAATCTTGTTCAGCGGAAATGTGATTTTCATGACAACAGTTTCAAGGATATGCTTATATATTCCACGGGTCATAAGCTTTCCGATATGGAACTGCGACTTGTAAACAAGTTCTATGAAGTCCGCAACGAAGCAGCATTTGCCGAATACCGTTAATCTGACATATAAAAAACGGAATATAATTATTCTTTGTACGTAAGTGCGGTAATGTTACAGTGCGGTTGCATTGAATAATTTTTGTGCAGATTATATATTTTGATAAATCTGTTTTTACACTTTCAATATCGATAACAGAATATCGATATTAAAATATTATATTTCACTGGAAAAGAATCATGTGATATAATATTTATAATCCGATGCCGTCCATATGGGGACGGCACATTTTTGTGAAAGGAAGACAAAGAGAATGTTTGAAATTACAGAAAAGAAAAGTCTTAATCCGACTGTTACACTTATGAAAATCAATGCTCCGAAAGTTGCAAAAAAATGTGAACCGGGGCAGTTTATTATTCTCAGAACAGACGAGGATGGTGAACGTATTCCGCTTACTGTTGCTGATTTTGACCGTGAAAGCGGTACGGTTACCATTATATTCCAGATTGTAGGTGCTACTACCGAAAAGCTTAATCATATGAATGTGGGCGATTGTCTGCATGACTTTGTAGGACCTCTCGGACGTGCCACCGAAACAGACGGACTGAAAAAAGTTGCTGTAGTAGGGGGAGGCGTAGGCTGTGCCATAGCTTATCCTGTTGCAAACAAACTACACGAACTCGGCGTTGAAGTACATACGGTAGTAGGTTTCATAAATAAAGATT
>CAMWVV010000019.1 GCA_947177755.1 uncultured Ruminococcus sp.
ATTGATAACTGTTAATCATGATATACATTTAGTAATTTTAAATATATAGTATACACAAATTTTGTACAAATTATGGATTTTCATTTAATAATCACCCTTTATTCATAATTTAGTAACAAATTCCGCCGTATAATGTGCTAGAATTTTCTCAGACAAAAAACTTTTACAATTAATTAATATTTTTAGAGAGGATTGATTTTTTATGAAGAAGAAAAACATTTCAACACGTTTCAAGACTTCTGTGATGAGTCTTGTTATGGCTGCTTCATGTGTACCTGCCGCAATGGTTTCAGTTCCTGTCGGTGCTGCAATTATGCCGTCTGTTGACGTTTCTGCACTTAAAAAAGCAGATTCGGGTATAGGCGTAGGTGACACATACAAGGGCTTTACCGCTGATATTGCAAAAAGCGGTCTGAAAACGATATATGTGACATTCACACCTGATTTCACAGGCAAATTCACGTGCGGTTTCGGTATCGGAACAACTAAACTTCCGTACTGGCTCGAATATGACGCAAAGAAAGGTTTTATTGATTCAAAGGACGGTACCGTTGATATTGCCGCTACCGAAATAAATGTGACAGCAGGCACTCCCGTAACACTCAGTTTCGACGTTTCAAAGATTGACCTTTCATATAATCCGTCAACAGACGAATATCCCGGAAAATTTGAGTTCAGAAGCTACTACGCAGGCGAATCAAAAGGCACAATAACTGTTGACAAGGTATCAGACAACGGTACGGCTACTCCTCTTCCAAACCCTGACGACAAACCCGATAATCCCGATACTCCGAATAAACCCGTTGAAAATGTTCCTCATAACAACAAGGTAACAAGCGGTGACAACTGGTCATTCAAGGACAACGGCGACGGTACAGCTACTATTTCCTCAACTGTTGCAAGACAGGTTGAATTTGGCGAAGACCCCATTATTCTCACACTCGGCTATGATGAAGACACATATGCCGCCGAGGGTAAAATTCCCGAAGAAGGCGACCCCATCAACAGTCACAAATTCATGTATTCGGATTTCGGTATAAGCGACATGAACGGTGTGACAATTGAATCACTTACCGCTATTATCGAATCAGATGAAGAAATTGATACATTCATGTACGGCGGCGGTCTTAATGTAAAGCAGGGTTCTCCTGCTGATACAGAATATGCAAAAAAACTGGCAGGTATTAAGGGCAAGGAATCCGCAGGTTACTGGTACAATGACTGCGGTGAAGACCAGCTGAAAGAATTTGAGAAAGCAGGCGTTGAATTTGATGTAAAACCCTCCAATGGTGCTACCATGACAGGTGCAGGCACTTACATTGAAGCCTACTGGGAAGTTCCCGCAGAAGTTCAGCCGTATACAGACACAAAACCCGATGATGAAATTTCATTCCAGTACTGGTACGGTACTAAAGCCGAACAGTCGGAAGATGCCGAAGTACCCGAAAAAGTTGAAACAGTAAAGCTCACAGGTGCAGTTATCACATATACAAAGGAAATAACCGTGCCTTATACAGGTTCGATTGCTAAAAAAGTAACTGCAATGCTTGAACATAACGACGAGAAAAAGAACGCTCTTCATGTGACATATGCAGACCTCGGAATTGACGAAACTATGGACGTTTATGCTATCCGCTTTGATGTTTCTGCAAAGTCAAAAGTAGGAAAGCTTGTTTATAATACGGGAACAAGCGTGACAAAAGAGGCAGATACGAAAGAAGAATACTGGTTCCAGGAATCAGGCGACTACTGTGTACTTGATGCAGGCGAAAAAGCTGAAATAATGTGGATTATTCCCACCAAGGCAGCAGGCTCAAACAGCAAGTCAAATTTTGTTGACCCCGACGGTGAAGTTTATTTCGGTTACTATTACGGCGAGGCTGACGCTCTCTCCATAGACAATGTTGAAGTTTACTATGATGTACAGACAACAACAACGACTTCCACAACAACAACCACTACAACTACTACCACATCAACTTCCACATCTAAAGCAACTACCACTTCAACTTCCACTACATCAACAAGCCCAACAACCACTACAACAACAACTACTCCCGTAACACCTAAAGTAACTGTCTGGGGCGACGCTGACGAAAGCGGAGAAGTAAGCATCAATGACGCTGTACTTGTTATGCAGTCCATTGCAAACCCCGACAAGTATAAACTTACAGAACAGGGCAAACTTAATGCAGACGTTGTTGACAACGGAGGCGGTATCACCAACTCGGACGCTCTCGCTATACAGTACGTTGAAGCAAAGACAATTACTAATAAAGCATTCCCGATGACAGCAGTTGAACTTGACGCTTTAGACACTGAATAATTTTAAAATATCAAGGGACACTTCGGTGTCCCTTTTATATTTATTCAGAAATTATAAGGATTGTTCTTTTCTGTATATTTCACATTTTTTATAAGAATATCATATAATAAAGTGTATCACAAATGTACTGTATTGTGCATACTGATGTCAGGGGTGATACTTTTGAAAACCTGTATTGCGGCAATGCCCTCATACACCTATGTTCTTAAAGGTGAAAAACTGCTGAAAGCAAGAGGGTATCCCTGTGAAATCAGAAGAAACGAAATAACTTCAAAAGACGGCTGCGGCTATTCCCTTCATATCTACAGTGACTGCCGCAGAGCCGCCGAAATTCTTGAAAAATATTCAGTTCCGTATACTATGAAGGAATACGGAGGTGTATGATGATTATAAATTTTGACAATGCCGCCACCACTTTTCCCAAACCCGAAAGCGTCAAAAAAGCTGCTCTCAATGCTATAGAAAAATTCGGAGGAAATGCAGGAAGAGGAGGTCACGCCTTAGCCGTCCGAACTTCTCAGGCAGTATATTCCGCAAGGGAAACTATCTCGGAATTTTTCGGCGCACAGCCCGAAAACGTTGTATTTGCCCTTAACTGCACCCATGCTCTCAATATGGCAATACAGGGAGTAATGCACGGCGGAGGTCATTTAATCATAAGCGGTATGGAACACAACTCGGCTTCCCGTCCGTCCGCCGAACTCGCAAGAAACAAAAAAATCACATTGTCAATAGCACAGGTTTATCCCGACGACCGCCGAACTGTCGAGAGTTTCCGTTCTCTTATTCATTCCGACACCAAAGCCATTGTATGTACACTGGCAAGCAATGTTACAGGACAGATTCTCCCTTACCGTGAAATAGCCGAAATATGCCGTGAAAAAAATATATGCTTCATTGCAGACGGAGCTCAAGCGTGCGGAATCCTTGACGTAAAACTAAGCGACGGTATAAATATACTCTGTACCGCAGGTCATAAAGGACTTTACGGAATTACAGGAACGGGTCTTCTTATTACCGACGGAAAATATAAAATAAGACCTGTTATTCAGGGCGGAACGGGAAGCACGTCGTCAAGCCTTTATCAGCCTGATTTTCTTCCCGACAGCCTTGAAAGCGGTACACTTAACATTACAGGTGCAATGACAATAAAAGCGGGGATAGAATTTATAAACAGAATCGGCAGGGAAAAAATATTTGCCCATGAGGACAGGATATGCCGTAGTTTTATAAACTCCGTCAGAAAAAACAAGGATATTATTATATACAGAAATCCTGAATCTTCATATGTACCGATAGTGTCGTTTAACGTAAAGGGAGTAATGCCCGAAAAAACAGCTGCATTACTTGCACAGAAAGGCTACTGCCTGCGTGCCGGCTACCACTGTTCCGCACTTGCACATACTCAGCTGGGAACAGAAAACGGTACTGTAAGATTTGCACCGTCGGTATTCAGCAGTGAAAATGATGCATTAAAGCTTGCCGAACTTGTAAAAAATGTAACAGTTTAAGAAAAATATAAAAAAACTATTGAAATTATCTGAATTTGTGGTACAATAATAATATAGAGGTTATGCACATACAGAAAATGAGGGCTTTGCCCTCTTTACATAATTACACACGGAGGTGAGCATATGTCCTTTCATGATATAAAAGATGCTTTTTTCAGTATATTAAGCACCCTTGAATTTATTGATTTAATTGACGTTATTATTCTCTCTTACATAATTTACGTAGCTTTGAAACTGATACGTGAAACAAGAGCGGGTCAGCTCGTAAAGGGCATACTCCTTCTTGTTGCAGGGTATTTTTTCAGTAAATTCTTCCATCTGAAGATTATGGAATATCTGCTGAAACAGGCTCTTGACATAGGACTTATAGCAATGATTATACTGTTTCAGCCTGAACTGCGACGGGCATTGGAAAAATTCGGACGTACAAAATTCGGAATACGTACATTCGGATTCGGACAAGGTTCGGACACAATCGCTAAAAAATGGGAAAACGCAATTGATGCCATATGTGACTCATGCGTTGAACTCTCCGCCACCTGCACGGGCGCTCTGATAGTAGTCGAAAGACAGGTAAGACTGGGAGAACAGATTGAAACAGGCACAATAATGAATGCAGTACCGAGCAAGGAGGTTTTCGGAAATATCTTCTATCCGAAAACTCCGCTTCACGACGGTGCGGTAATTATGCGTGACGGCATTATACTTGCGGCTGCCTGCTTTCTTCCCAAACCGCAGAAAGATGCCCTTATAAATAAAAAACTCGGCTCACGTCACAGAGCCGCTATCGGCATGAGTGAAAATTCAGACGCTGTTGTTATTGTCGTTTCCGAGGAAACAGGGCAGATTTCAGTTGCAATGAACGGCGTTCTTACACGTGACTACACACACGAAAAACTCAAAAAACTGCTTTACAAGGAAATTACAGACGAAAAACAGGACAGCAAAAATTCAGCTGTCACAAACGGTGAAAGGAGAAAAAAGGACAATGAAAATTCCTGAAACTATACGTGAAGTTTTCCGTCGGAACAGTCAGACTAATTTTTCACTTGCCATGTATTCCGTACTTATAGCCGTGCTTGTATGGTTTGCGGTTTCACTGACCCTTTATCCGTCCGTACCAAAGACAATCGAAAACGTTACACTTGATGTAAACATAGGCGGTACAGCCTCGGCAGACAGTACACTTAATATAATTTCGTGCGACGTAAGCCACGTAAAAGTAAAGGTTATAGGAAGCCGTACCCAGATAGCCAGCATAGATAACGATACACTTATGGCGTATATTGACACTGAGGGTGTAAATACGGTGGGTAAAAAAAATCTTCCCATAAAAGTAAAAAGTACAAACGGAATTGAATTTGAAGTGGATTCCGTTACGCCGTCAACCGCTTCAATCGAATTTGACAAATATGAGTCAATGCAGTTTACAGTTTCACCCAGAATACCAAATGTCAAGTTTGAAAGTAGCAAGACTATAAATTCAAGTGAATTTACCTGCGAGCCTGACGTGGTAACAATTACAGGACCGTCCGCACAGTTAAGCAAGATAAGAACGGTTTACGCCGTATCAAACAGGGAAATGACCCTTGATTCCTCGCACGCCCTCAGCAGTGACGAAATACAGCTTTTGTCCGAAGACGGCACAACGCTTGATAATTCAAACCTTACATTCAATACCACAAACTTTCTTATAAATATTCCTGTTCTCACTACCAAAACAGTGGGAATGTACGTACAGATTGTAAACGCACCGTCAGATTTCAATCAGGACTGCCTGAATTTCAAAATGTATAATGATTCAAAGGAAATTGATTCAATAACAATTGCTTCAAAAAACAGTCAGGCGGAAATTCCCGACCGCCTTGAAATCGGAAAAATCGTACTCAGCGACATAACCCCCGACTATTCACGGACATTTGACCTCAGCACCGTTCTTGAAACACAGAACTGTATAAATATGTCGGGAATCACAAGCATAACAGTAACACTTGAATCCGACGAACCCGATGAATCGAGTGAATATGACGAATCAAAGAAGATTGTAACAAAAAGTATTTCACTTGACCAGAGCCGTATAAATATAAGCAACAAGCCCGACAACAACTATGACTATTCTGTTATTACACATAATCTTACACTTGATATCGCAGGACCGTCAGACGTTTTGTCTGAAGTTACCGCAAATGACATAATCGCTGATGTAAATCTTCTTAATGCCAATATATCGGAAGACCAGTTCACTTATGATGTTATATTCTCATGTCCGAAATATGACAATATATGGGCAATTACAAACTGCAAAGTCTCAATACAGCGGACACCAAAGGAAACAACGACCGTTTCAGATTCTGCACCGACAGATTCAACAACCACAACAACCGCTTCACAATAATTGACAAAAATAAAATTATGTGATATAATATCTTTATCAGATTGAAAGAAAGGATAATAAAATATGAACAAAAAAATCTTGTGTGCATTTCTGACGGCGTTTCTTGCCGTATCAGCGGTATCGTGCAGAGAATCGGACGAATCTTCCGAAAAAGCAGACAGTTCTCAGACTGTTACGGAAGAAGAAACTCAGACAGAATCCGAAACGGAAGAAGAAACAGAATCCGAAACTGAAACGTCTGCACCCGAAACAGAAGAAGAAACCACCGAATCAGATGAAGAAGATTCAGACAAAAACGTTTCTGCATACGGCACAACCGCCGACATAACAGAATATATTACAGCTTCAGAAATTGCTCCTCCTCTCTGGAAAGTGACAGACCCCGAAACAAATAATGAAATGTATATCATGGGTACTATCCATGTCCTGCCCAATACTTTCACGGAATTTCCTGAATATATAATGGATATCTACGAAAACAGCGACGGCGTGGCAGTTGAGTATGATGCAACACAGCTTACAAGTGATATACGTGCATTGGCAGCATATCAGCAGATGTTTCTTTATGAAGACGGAACAACCATTCAAGACCATATATCAGACGAAACCTATCAGAAAGCCAAAGCTTATTTTGAGGAAATCGGTGCTTACAGTGAACCTTTAGACCAGTTTTCAGCAGGCTACTGGTATAATCAGCTTAACAGTGTAATGATTCTCAGACTTGAAAATCTCAGTACATCTGGGGTTGATGTATCTTTCATTGAACAGGCAAAAAATGACGGAAAAGAAGTTATAAACCTTGAAACTCTTGATATTCAGGCAGTTGCAGTTGATGGCTACAGCGACGAACTTGTTGACTTCCTTATGTCCGAAATGATTGACGAAATGGACAATATAGACGAATATGCTGAAAATCTCGGCGAACTCTATAATTTATGGGCTAAAGGTGATGTTGACCCGATGCTTGAAGATGAACTTGGAGAAGTTGACGAACTGCCCGAAGACCTTAAGGACGACTATGAAGACTATATAGATGCAATGCTTTACAATCGTAATAAAGGTATGGCGGAAAAAGCTTCAGAATTTCTTAAAGACGGAAAAAATTATCTGTTCATGGTAGGCTCTGCACACTATGCAGGCGACAAGGGTGTTGACGACCTTCTTGAAGAAATGGGCTACACAGTGGAAAAAATTTCATAAAAAATCAGGACTGCTTATATAAAGCAGTCCTTTTTTATCAGTGATAATACGAATCTATGCCAAGATACTCCTCAAGAGTAAGTCCGCTGTTATAAACGTCCATCGCTTTTTCTACACCGAGATAACGTATGTGCCAAGGTTCGTATTTATAGCCCGTTATACTCTCCTTGCCCTTCGGATAACGTATAATAAAACCGTATTCGTGAGCATGATTTTCAAGCCATACAGCTTCGGGAGTACCTGCAAACGAATCATCAATAGTGTTCACATCTATTGCAAGACCCGTCTGATGTTCCGAATGTCCCGCACGAGCAGAAAATGTGTCTGCTTTTTCCTTTCCGTACCATGAAACATAATTATTGTAGATTGTATTCTGTTGTGAATATGAACGATAACCCGACGAAAGATATATATTAAGTCCGTCCTTTGAGGCAGCCTCCGAAAGAAGATTAAACTGCTGTATTGTTGTTGCGTCCATTTCGGGTGAATATGTTGATGGCAGAGCATAACTCTTATTGGCGATAAGTATTCCGTCAATATATGTAAGACCGTTTATCTGCTGGAAATTATGTGTCTGTCCTTCACTGACAGTCACCTTTATTTCTGCCTTTACATTCGGATTGTCGACACTTGTAACTGTTACCGTACAAGCGCCTTCCGAAATACCCGTAACATTTCCCCATTTGTCAACCATAGCAATTTTTTCGTCTGAACTTGTCCATACTTCGTCCTTGTTCGGAACTGTTTCGGGAAGCATTGTCACATATGAAATATCGCTTTTTCCTACTGCAATATTCATTTCGGTTTTACTAAGTTTTATTTCACTTATTTTGTCAGTGCTACTTACTGTAACTTTTATATCTGCCTTTACATTCGGATTATTTGCACTTGTAACCGTTACTGTACAAGTTCCTGCCGAAACTCCCGTAACATTTCCCCATTCGTCAACCACAGCAATCTTTTCGTCTGAGCTTGTCCAGATTTCTCTTTTATCCGAAACCGATTCGGGAAGCATTATAACATATGAAATATCGCTTTTTCCCACTGCAATATTCATTTCAGTCTTGCTTAATTTTATTTCACTTATTTTATTTGGGTCACTGACTGTCACTTTTATTTCTGCCTTTACATTCGGATTATTTGCACTTGTAACCGTTACTGTACAAGTTCCCGCTGAAACTCCGACCACATAACCCTCGTCGTCAACAACAGCAATCTTTTCGTCTGAACTTGTCCAGATTTCCCTTTTATCCGAAACCGATTCGGGAAGCATTGTAACATATGAAATGTCGCCTTTTCCCACTGCAATATTCATTTCGGTCTTGCTTAATTTTATTTCACTTATTTTATTCGGGTCACTTACCGTAACTTTTATATCCGCCTTGACTTCTGGATTATCAACACTTGTGACCGTTACCGTACAAGTTCCTGCCGAAACTCCCGTTACATTTCCCCATTTGTCAACAACAGCAATCTTTTCGTCTGAACTTGTCCATATTTCGTCCTTGTTCGGAACTGTTTCGGGAAGCATTGTAACATAGGAAATATCATTTTCACCCACGGCTATATTAATATTGTATTTCGTCAGCTTTATTTCAGATATTTTTGATACGGCGGAAACAGTTGTTGAAGTAGTGGTTACGGTTGTGGTCGTGGTTGAAACGGTAGTCTGAGTAGTCTGAACCGAAGACGACGTTGTTGTAGCAGTAGTTGTGGCGGTGGTGGTAGTTGTTGTTGTATTCGGATTTCTGTTTTCCAGCCACTGTTCTAAATCCAGACTTCCGCCTGTTGAGGCATATGCATAATAGGAAAGTATGTATGCCGAGTCAACAGTATCAACCAGATTATTCTTATCAATATCTGCAACTTTTTTCTGAATTTCAGTAAAATTTCCCTTTCCCAAAGCTGAAAGACGTGCATATTCGGTAAGTACGGCGGCTGCGTCTACTGTATCAACAAGACCGTCATTGTTAACATCTCCAAACTTCTGAACAGCTGACGTACCTGTAGCAGATACATTAATTTTTGAATCGTCACTTAAAACGGTCAGAGTGCCTAAACCGACGGCAAGCGACATTACAGTTAATAATTTCTTTTTATCCATGATAACCCCTTCTGTATTTTATTAAAACAGAACATATTGTCTGTACTGTCTCAACTAACATTATATCATAAAAAATACAGAAATAAAAGCTTTTTCAGGGATTTTTACATATTACATAAATTTAATGTTAAATAAATACTGATATATGCACATCTGAATAATTATACCTGATTTTAGTCAGTTCATACTTAAAAGGTTATATTTAATATACAGTTAAATTGTAAATTAAGATAAAAAAGACACCGCAGTCTGTCTGAAACTGCGGTATCATGATATATTACTTTATATTCCAGATATTTTCTGCATAGTCGGCAATAGTTCTGTCAGAACTGAATTTACCCGCATTGCACATATTAAGCCATTGTTTCTTAGCAAAAGCAAGCCTGTTTTCACTGTAATCACTGTTTGATTTCAGTTTGGCTTCAACATAGCTTTCGAGGTCGCCGAGGAGATAATAATGGTCGGGAGCGTGCCAGCTTGCACCGTCGAGCAATGATGTATAGAGTTCACGGAAATCACCGCTTCCGCCGTCCGAAACACTGCCGTCAATGAGTGAGGACACAACTTTTTTTATCATAGCGTTGGAAGCAAAAACCTTTCTGCTGTCGTATTCAGGTACAATTTTCTCCAGTTCCTCAACCTTTGCACCGAAGATATAATTGTTTTCTTCTCCTGCCTCCTGTACGATTTCAATATTAGCACCGTCATAAGTTCCGAGAGTAACCGCACCATTGAGCATAAGTTTCATGTTGCCTGTTCCCGATGCCTCTGTACCTGCTGTTGAAATCTGCTCGGAAATGTCTGCACCTGCAACGAGTTTTTCAGCATATGAAACGTTATAATTCTGCACGAAAACAACCTTTATTAAGTCTTTTGTTTCGGGGTCGGAAGAAACAATCCTGCTGATTTCATTTATATACTTAATTATAGCCTTTGCACGCTTATATCCAGGTGCGGATTTAGCACCGAAAATAAACGTTGTAGGAGTGAAGTTCTTTATTGAACCGTCCTTTATGCCGTAGTAAATCCAGAGGATTGAGAAAGCATTAAGGAGCTGTCTTTTATATTCATGCAGTCTTTTAATCTGAATATCAAAAATTGATTCGGGATTTACTTCAACACCGTCATGTGCCTTAATGAAGTCGGAAAGCTGATTTTTCTTGGTCTGCTTGATGTCCATGAACTTTTTAAGGACTTCCTCATCATCGGCATACTTTTCAAGTTCCTTAAGCATATCAAGGTCAACAACCCACTTGTCAGTGCCGAGAAGTTCGGTAATAAGTGCAGAAAGTTCCATATTACAGAGTGCGAGCCAACGCCTCTGAGTGATACCGTTTGTTTCGTTGCGGAAACGCTCGGGATAAAGGCTGTACCAGTCGGCAAGTACGGTATCTTTAAGAATCTGAGTATGAATCTCAGCAACACCGTTGATGTGGCTTGAGGCATAGCAAGCCATATCCGCCATGTGAATAAGTTCTCCCTTAATAATCTTTATACGGTTTATTTTGTCCTTTTCAACACCGTCTGCATACATTTCTGCCATAAGTTCTTCATTTATCTGTATAATTATTTCATAAATTCTCGGTAGTACTTCTTCAACAAGACCAATCCACCATTTTTCAAGTGCTTCCTGCATTACTGTATGATTTGTATAATTGAATACTTTCTTTGCAATGGCAAGAGCCTTGTCGAAAGTATAGCCCTCATTGTCGACAAGCTGTCTGATGAGTTCAGGAATTGAAATTACAGGATGTGTGTCGTTAAGCTGAACAGAAATATAGTCGGCAAGATTTTCAAGAGTTCCGTAACGTGCCTTGTGCTTCTTCAGAATATCGGTGAGTGATGCACAGCTGAAGAAATACTGCTGTTTCAGACGGAGTTTCTTACCCTCGTTTGTATCGTCGTTAGGATAAAGAACACGGGAAATATCTTCTGCATAGATTTTTTCCTTTGAAGCTTCAAGATAGTTCTGTCTGTTGAAAATATCAAAATCAAATTCTTTAAGCGGTTCAGCCTGCCACAGACGGAGTGTACCGACATTTTCAGTCTTACAGCCAAAAACGGGCATATCGTAAGGAACTGCCTTGACAGACTGTCCGTTATAGTTGATTATAACTGTGTCTTCGTCGCACCTTGTTGACCAGCAGTCACCGTACTTTGTCCAGTCGTCAATGTCTTCACACTGGAAACCGTCAACGATAGACTGCTTGAAAAGACCGTATTTATAACGGATTCCGTAGCCGTCAAGAGGGAGGGAAAGGGAAGCCGCACTGTCAAGGAAACAAGCCGCAAGTCTGCCCAGACCGCCGTTACCTAAAGCCGCATCTTCAATTACTTCGAGGTCTGCGAGAGATATGCCGAGTTCGTCAAAAACTTCCTGAACTTCGTCGTATATCCCAAGACAAAGCAGGTTGTTATATACGGCACGTCCCACAAGAAACTCCATAGAAAGATATGCGGCACGCCTCTTTGAAAGATGTTCCTCACGGCTTGCATTCCATCTGTCCGAGTAAAGCTCCATGACTGTATCACCTAAAGCGTTGTGAATCTGCTGGGGTGTTGCAGACTTTAAGTCTTTTGGAAGTCTGCCTGTAAACTTTTCAATAAAAATCTTCTTGTCCATGTAAATTTTCCTCCGTTATCTGTTATATAATTTATTTAAATTCCTTATTTTCTTTGCAAGTGCGGGTGTGAAGTCACTTTCATGTGTTCTAAACTGCCAGTTTCCGCCGAGAATTGACGGTGTGTTCATACGTCCGTCTTTTCCGCTGTCAAGAAAATCCTGCATCTGAGCCGCTGCAACTTCCGCAACACTCGCCCATGCTGAACGGATTACAGCTTGCGGTATATCTTTTTTCTTTTTTACATTAAGATACTTTTTAGTGAATTTAAGCGACTTAGGAGACATTGACTCAACCCAGCCCACAAGTGTTTCGTTATCGTGAGTACCCGTATAGGCAAAACAGTTTGTATTTGCGAAATTATGCGGAAGATGTTCATTTTCACCGTTGTCAAAACCGAACTGCAATACTTTCATGCCAGGATAACCGCAGTTGTCGAGAAGCTGACGGACTTCGGGGGTAATAAATCCCAAATCTTCGGCAATAATATTAAGCCTGCCCAGTTTTTCCTCTGCCATGCGGAAAAGTTCATAATCAGGACCTTTTTTCCATTCTCCCACAGTAGCGTCCTCACTGCCGTATGGAATTGTATAATAACTTTCAAAACCTCTGAAATGGTCTATTCTTACAATGTCATAAAGTTCGGAAGCGTTTTTTATGCGGTTAATCCACCACACATAACCTGTTTTTTTATGGTAATCCCAGTCATAAAGAGGATTGCCCCAAAGCTGACCAGTAGGTGAAAAGTCATCGGGCGGACAGCCTGCGACGGAAACAGGTCTGTGTTTGCTGTCAAACCAGAAGAGTTTGGGAGATGCCCACGCCTCCACGCTGTCCAAAGCACAGTAAATCGGAATATCACCGATAATTTCAATTCCGTTGCCGTTTGCGTACTTTTTCAGTTCAGTCCACTGTCTGCTGAACTCAAACTGAATGAACTTAAAGAAATTTACATCTTTCTTTAATTCCTTTTTAGCCTCGGAAACAGCTTTTGTCTTGTGCATTGCAATATCGTTTTCCCATTCATACCACGCTTTACCGTTGTTCTTGAATTTAAGTGCCATAAAAAGAGCGTATTCGTCAAGCCATGACTTGTTTTTTTCACAGAATTTTCTGTATGCAGGAAATTTTGAAGCCTTGAATCTTGAAAAAGCCACTCTGAGAACATCAAAACAGTGGTCATAAATCATGCTGTAATCAACTTTATCGGGAGAAGATTCCCAGTCATAAGAAGCAAATTCATGATGTTCAAGAAGTCCGTCGGATTCAAGTATTTCAAAATCAATGAAATATGGATTTCCCGCATTAACGGAAAATGACTGATATGGCGAATCTCCGTAGCTTGTCGGGGAAAGCGGAAGAATCTGCCAGCATTTTGTTTTGCTTTTCTTGAGAAAGTCAACAAATTCAAAGGCGTGCCTTCCCATTTTGCCTATACCGTATTCGGACGGCAGGCTTGAAATATGCATCAATATACAGCTTTTACGCATTTATAAATCACCTTTCATTTTAATTTTCCTAATCTGTATAATTCCGCCATAATCGGTATATAATACCATAAAAACGAAACGAGGTTGCTTTATTATGAAGTTTGCACAGCATTTTTTTGCTTTTCTGATGGGTTATTTTATCTACAGTCTGGTTGAAATAATAAACCGTGGATATACCCACTGGACAATGTCGCTGACGGGCGGTATCATACTAACAATACTCTATTCACTCAACAGCCGTCGTACAATGACATTGATAAAAAGCTGTTTTGCAGGTTCTGTAATAATAACGGCGGTTGAGTTTGCCGTAGGGGTTTTTGACAATATTATTATGCACTGGAACGTATGGGATTACTCCGATATGCCTTTTAATCTTTTCGGACAAATCTGCCTGCTGTTTTCGTGCTACTGGTTTTTACTGTGCATACCTGCCTATTACTTATGCCGTCTTATCCGAAACAGATTCGGCACGGAAAAACAGATTTCATAATTCCTAAAAAACAGGCTGTTCCGATTGTATCAGGACAGCCTCTGTAATTTTAGTTTATTTTGTTTGAATCAACGTTGAAACAGATTATAGCTGTTCTGTCTCAATGAGGAAGTCAGCATCTTCAACATCGGGAAGTCTTGCACCGCAGCGTCCGCAGAACTGGAAACGGTCGTTTACTTCAGCATCGCACTTGGGACAAACCTTATATCCTCTGATGCCGTTAAGTTCATTTCTCATTCTCTTGATTCTTCTGCGTCTTGTGTCAATATCATCGCAAAAAACCTTGAACTCGGCAGGGTCATCATTCGGATTCTTGTAATATTTCTTACCGATGTCGGCAAAAATCTCTACAATTCTTTCTTCCTCATAGAGAATCTTTCTTTTGAGGTTATTAGCCTCTGAAACGCTTTTCGACTTTTCAGCAACAGCTCTCTGAGCGTCGTTGAATTTATCAATAATGCTCATTTTCATCACTCCTAACGGAAATTTTACTATAAAATACTGTACATATAATTATACATCATAAAAGTATATTTTGTCAAGCGTTTTCAAAGTTTTTTTAAAAAGTACAAACTGATTTGTGCAATTGTCACATTTCAGCAATGTCATTTTCGGTAAGCTGAATAATACGGCACGTGAAACCCGACAGATTTCAACCGCAGTCCCAGTTATAGAAAACGTCGCTGAAATCACAGTTTTTCAGTTTTTCGGAACTGATAAAGAAATTTCCTATACCCATATCGCCCCACATTACTTTATCACTGTCCGAATCAAGCTGAAACAAAAGAAAATCATACTCTTTCATCTGTTCTTCGTTTCGTGGTTCAAACTGCGTAAAGTACGGATAACCGCCCACCTTATGACCTGAAAGATTATTCCATTCTTTCCAGCCTTCATCATCTTCAATTTCATCATAATCAATAAAGCGGTTTTCGGACTTTTCAAAAGTCATACCACATTCACGTTCAACCGGTAAAAAAAATTTATCATAGTAATCTTCTATATTTACGATTTTGTTTCTTATTTCGTCTTCTGTAACAGTTGTATCAACTTCAGAATAATATATGACCCTGAAATCGTCCTGATTAGTTGGATTATCAAAGTCACAGCCATAAAGTTCATCACCTGAAAGCCAGAACTGCAAAAGTCCCTTTTTCGGAAACTCGTCAAGCTGAATTTCAGAACAGTCTATCTGTGCAAGAAGTCTCAACTGTCTGCCTCTGCTGTCTGTCGGAAAATTACTGTCATGTGGAATATATCCAAGTCCTCCTACTTTGCTTTCAAAAATTGACGGTTTTGCGTCGGTAAGAGTAATTTTCATACTTGGTTTATCAGGATTCTCCATAGAATGCCCCCATTATGTTTTGTCATTGTACATGACAAGCACAGAAAAATCTTCCATGTACTCATTTACATGGGTCTGAGCGTCGTGACACATACCGATAGAAGTGCTGTACTTTATGTCGATAACATCTACAGTGGCAATAAATTCATTAAGCTCGGTTTCAAAAGTTATAAACCTTTCATATTTTTCCTGAACAGGCTGAAAGCTTGTGGAAAACAATTTTATTTTCATAGTAAAAACTCCTCAATCATGTAATTTTCTCTTATCTATAACACGTACTGCCTTGCCCTCACTTCTTGTTATTGACTTAGGTTCAACAAGGTGTACTCTCGGACTGATACCAAGCATTGTCTTTACAGCCGAAGCAAGTTCCTTTTCCCTTTCCTGAATATCCTTTACATCGTCGGAAAGCTGTTCGGGATTCATTTCAACACTTATATCAAGAGTATCGGAATTTTTTACACGGTCAACTTCTATAAGATAGTTCGGCGAATAGCCTTTATCAATAAGAACCGTTTCAATCTGGCTCGGGAAAACGTTCACACCTCTTATAATAAGCATATCATCACTGCGACCCATAGGCTTTGTCATCTTTATGAGAGTACGTCCGCATGAACATTTTTTCCTTGAAAGTACGCACAAATCACGTGTTCTGTATCTGAGAAGCGGAAATGCTTCCTTTGTTATACTTGTAAAAACAAGTTCACCAACTTCGCCGTCAGGCAGAACTTCGCAGGTTTCGGGGTCGATTATTTCGGGAATAAAATGGTCTTCATTTATGTGCATACCCGTCTGTTCCGAACACTCAAACGATACACCAGGTCCGCTTGTTTCGGTAAGTCCGTAAATATCATAAGCCTTTATTCCAAGTGACTTCTCTATTGAATGACGCATTTCCTCCGTCCAAGGCTCTGCACCGAATATGCCCGCTTTTAATTTTATATCGTCGGGAGTGAATCCCATATCGTGAAGTGTTTCGCCTATGTATGCGGCATAAGACGGCGTACAGCAAAGGATTGTAGACCCTAAATCCCTCATGAATTGTATCTGCCTTTCGGTATTTCCCGACGACATGGGAAGTGTGAGACAGCCTACTTTATGTGAACCGCCGTTCAGTCCGGGACCGCCTGTGAAAAGTCCGTAGCCATAGCATACCTGACAGACATCTTCATTTGTACCGCCTGCCGCTGTAATAGCTCTTGCACAGCAGTCCTCCCACAAGTCAATATCATGCTGTGTATAAAAAGCCACAACACGTCTGCCCGTTGTACCGCTTGTGGACTGTATTCTCACGCAGTCTGAAAGAGGTTTTGCAAGAAGTCCGTAGGGATAAGCATCACGCAGGTCTGCCTTTGTGAGAAAAGGAAGTTTGTGCAGGTCGTCCGTTGATTTGATGTCATCGGGTTTAACGACGTTTTCGTCCATAAGATTACGGTAATACTCAACGTTTTCATAAACGTGCTTTACCTGTGCTACAAGTCTTTCGTCCTGTAACTTCTTCATGTCCTCACGGGACATTGTTTCAATTTCTTCATTCCAGTATCTTTCCATTAGCTAAAAAGTCCTCCTTTAAAATATTTCAGAATCAAGAATTATAGAGAGTATCTATCCACCTGCATAATTTATCTTCCAGTTCAAGAAAAGTGGATTTATACTTTTTGCCGGTTTCCCTGCTTCTGCTATTCATCTGCTTCATAATTTCAGAAGTTACATTCGTGGGCAGGCCAGCAATATCCCTCAGACCAGATGTTATATTCGATATAATATCCGCACGGTCATAAACGTACTTTTTGGATAAAGTTTTTTTCCTGTTAAATTCTTCCTTTATGTCATCACGCACCTTT
Source organism: uncultured Ruminococcus sp. (assembly GCA_947177755.1). GTDB lineage: Bacteria > Bacillota > Clostridia > Oscillospirales > Ruminococcaceae > Ruminococcus. The sequence goes on from CAMWVV010000019.1 coordinate 17,327, forward strand.
ATATACTTGTCTGAATAGCTTTTGCCCTTATGAGTACAAAACTGCGAACAATCGTTGTCATAGGCTATATCATAAAATATACAGGCATAAACCCATATAGTAATTGAATCTTCAACGCCAATAATAATATTCGCCTTACCTGTAAAAGTTCTCTTAGGAAATTTTTCAAACCAATCCTCAATATTTTTAATAACTTTTCCTTTACTTGTTTTAGAGATTTTCTTTATGACTTCATAAGCCGTATCATCATTAAAAGGTACAATCATATATTACTCCTCCCTAAAGCAAAAGCCTTTTTATTGAGTTCAAGGAATTTAGGCGGTACACACTGTTCAAGTGCATTCTGCCATACTTCTTCAGGAAAATCCATCTTTGAAGCAAGTACACCCATAAGTACCACGTTTGAAGCCTTTGAAGTTCCTGCCTGCTCCGCAAGACTGAGAGCGTCAACCGCTGTCACGTCCGCACCTGCCGTTTTCAGCTTTTCAACGAGATTTTCAGGATATTCTGCAACGCCTGTTATTACGGGCATGGGGTCAATCTGCTGTACGGAAGTAATCATTTTACCCCCCTTTTTCAGATACGGCAGACATCTTGCCGTTTCAAGCATTTCAAAAGATATTACTATATCAGCCTCGCCCTTTTCGACAATCGGCGAATATACCTTTTCACCATACTTTACATATGTAACAACTGAACCGCCACGCTGTGACATTCCGTGTACCTCACTTACTTTAACGTCATATCCCTGCGACAAAAGCACGTTTCCTATAATTCTTGAGGCGAGAAGCGAACCTTGTCCGCCTACACCTACTATCATAATTGATTTTGTTTCCATATAATAAAACTCCTTAATTTTCAGGTATGAAAATAATATTTAAATCGCCGTCAACAAATCCGATACCGACAGCCACAAAGCCAAGAACATCACCGTATGCTCCTCTTCTGATATAGTCAGAAATCATACTTGTTATGAATTTTTCAAATACTTCATGACTTTTGTCGTCCTCGTCGGAAACGTCCACAAAGAAAATATCTTCTTCAGAAGACCATATTTCACAGCAAGCCCAATCGTCGTCGTCAGCGTCGAATCTGTCCGAGGCTATAAGCTGTACGCTGTAAACGTTGTCGTCCTCCTCATAGAGATTGAAATTGAAAGCCCTTGTATTTTCGGGCATATCATTATTTTTAAGCAAGTTATCAAGCCAGTTTTCAAACTCGCCGTATATCTCGTTATAATCCGTTGCCATTATTCTGCCCCTCCGTTCAAAAAAATCAATTTGTGTATGGTGATGTATGATATGAACCATTTTCTGAAAACTATTCAGATTCAATATATAGTATATATATTATATATTGTTTTTTCAGGAAGATAGGAAAAAGCCGTTTACCATACATAAGATGCACCCACCATACATCAACCGATTGCGTTAAATTTACACTGTTCCTGACAGATGCCGCAACCAACACACTGTGTATGGTCAATGACTGCCTTTTTGTCCTTTATCGAGATTGCAGGACAGCCAAGTTTCATACAAGCCTTACAGCCTACGCACTTATCGTTGTCCACTGCAAACGGCGGATTGTGCTTTACATATTTAAGCAATGCACACGGACGTCGTGATATAATTACAGAAGCTTCATCTGCCGAAAGTTCTTCCTTTATTGCCTTTTCGGTTTCGGAAAGCTTGTAAGGGTCAACCACCCGCACACGCTTTATACCGATAGCCTTACAGAGTTCCTCAAGATTTACGGCAGCAGCAGGGTCACCCTTGAGATTTTTGCCTGTTGTGGGATTCTGCTGATGACCTGTCATTCCTGTTATTGAGTTGTCAAGTATAATAACGGTTGAATTTGAATTATTGTATGCAATATTCACAAGACCCGTCATACCGCTGTGCATGAAAGTTGAGTCACCGATTACCGCAACGCTCCTGTGTTCTGCCTCTGCACCTCTTGCCTTGTTAAAACCGTGCAGTGCAGAAATTGATGCACCCATACAGATAGTGGTGTCCATAGCATTCAGCGGAGCAGCTGCACCGAGTGTATAACAGCCAATGTCACCTGAAACTGTAACGCCAAGTTTTTTCAGACAGTAGAAAAGTCCCCTGTGCGGACAGCCTGCACACATAACAGGAGGTCTTACAGGAATATTTTCGTCAAGCGAAACAGATTCTTTCTTTTCACACAAAAGTTTTTCAGCAATTACAGACTGTGGTATTTCACCTATGTAACCGAAAATTTCTTTTCCCTGTACGTTGTTTACTCCGATATTACGGCAATGCTGTTCAATAATGCCATCGAGTTCCTCTATAACATATATTTTCTCATATTTTGAAGCAAAGTCCTGAATAAGCTTTACCGGTAACGGATTTACCATACCGAGTTTTAAAACAGAAGCCTTGTCGCCGAGTGCTTCTTTTGTATACTGATAAGCCGCACCGTTCGTAATTACACCAAATTCAGCATTTTCGGAAATCTCAACACGGTTAAGCGGTGAAGTTTCTGCATATTCTGTGAGTTTATTTGTGCGTTCCTCGACAAAAACGTGTCTGCCCTTTGCATAAGCAGGCATCATGACGTATTTCTGTGGGGTTTTTATATATTCTTTAAGTTCAAGTTCCTGACGTTCTTCCGTACAGACTATACTCTGTGAGTGTGCCACACGTGTTGACATTCTCACAATAACAGGTGTATCAAAATTTTCCGAAATCTCAAAAGCAAGTTTTACAAAGTCCTTACATTCGGACGAATCGGACGGCTCAATCATAGGAACTTTTGAAGCTATTGCATGATGTCTGCTGTCCTGCTCATTCTGTGAAGAGTGCATACCCTGGTCGTCCGCAACTGCTATTACAAGACCTGCATTCACACCGCTGTAAGAAGCTGTATACAAAGGGTCTGCCGCAACATTCAGACCGACGTGTTTCATTCCGCAGAAACTTCTTGCACCTGCTATTGACGCACCTAATGCAACCTCCAGAGCTACTTTTTCATTCGGTGACCATTCGGCATAAACTTCGTCGTATTTTGCAACTTCTTCTGTAATTTCAGTTGACGGTGTACCAGGGTAGCTTGATACTACCCTGCACCCTGCCTCATAAAGTCCTCTCGCAAAAGCTTCATTTCCAAGCATTAATTTTCTCATCTTTTATTTTCCTTTCACTGTTAATTCATTTATAAGAGTTTTGAGTTCACCAATATTCAAAGATTCTTCAACACTCAAAGATTTTTCTTCATCATAACACATAACATATAATTTATCATCTTTCCATTCCTTAAAACCAAATTCATCATATTTATTATTAAAAATATCATATAGACTTACAAGATGCGGATTGAAGTTAAGAGGTTCTGAAAAATCCCCTACCATAATATCATAAACCATTCCCAAATGACTGCCATAATAAGCAATAAGATTTGATTTCCTATGATAATAAATATCATATATATAAAAAGACACTCCGCATATATGGTCATCATTATTTTTATAGCCCTCTGGAATATAATGGTATACTTCTAAAGTGTCAACATCAAGAAAACTTATTCCATACATATCAACATGAAACGGATAATATCTGTGACCATTTTTATGGTGGATAATATCATTAAATCCGTAAGCATAACTGTTAAAACGATAATATTCATATACTTTTCTTTTTACACTTTTAAGAATTATTTTTGCTCCGACAGCTTTTGTACTACTAAAACCCTTTTCTTTCTGTTCTGTGTCATCGTAAATGGTATATTCAACTGAAAATCCGTCTGATAACTCCCATTCTCCAGTTTGATAAAAAAAATTGTCATTTATCACATAACGTTTGCTGTCAATAAATTCGTTATACCTTTTAGTGCCATAAATGTTTTTATATGAAAATTCAGTCATAAATTCCTCTCTGTTAATTCATTTATTTTTTCTTTAAGTTCGTCAATACTCAAAGATTTTTCTGTTTTGCTTTCTCCGTCATCGCACATGACAAAAAGTCTGCCGTTTTTCCATTCACTGAAATCAATTTCATAGCAGAAGTCAATGTCAGGGTCAAAAATATCTCGCATACTTATCAGATGCGGATTGAAATCAAGCGGATTCGACAAATCGCCGACCATAGTGTCATAAAGTCCTGCCCAGTAGCAGCCGCCGTATGCAATGAGATTTGATTCCTTATCATAGTGAACATCGGTTATTATAAAGGACTCTCCGCACATATATTTATCATCATGTTCATAGCCCTCGGGAATATAATTGTACACTTCCAAAGTGTCAACATCAAGAAAACTTATTCCGTACAAGTCAATATGAAACGGATAATATCTGTGACCGTTTTTGTGATAGATAATCTCTTTAAAGATAAAATGATGATTATCACAACAATAATATTGATGTATTATTTTATCTGCATTTTTAATAGTTATCTTATTTACAAAAGCTGTTTCAGCAAAATAATTTTCTCTCTGTTCACCGTCCCTGTAAATACTGCATTCAACGGAAAAGCCGTTCGACAACTCATAATTTTCTGTTTTGTAAAGAAATTTATCGTCTATGACATAACGCTGACTGTCAATAAATTCCTTATGCTTTTCACTGTTATAAACATTTTTATATGAAAATCTGTTCATAATTATCTCCTATAATTTTCGGCGAGCCACACCGCAACACCGTTATTTTCGTTCGGCAACGCCACAAAGTCCGCAGATTCCTTTAATTCTGTAACAGCGTTTCCGACAGCAATTTTTATGTCCGATTCTCCGAACATAGCTATATCATTTAAGTTATCCCCGAAACACACAACCTCATCAAAAGAATATTTATTCCTTAAATACTTTATTCCGTTTGCCTTGGACGCACTTTCCGAAAAGATTTCAAGATAATATTTTCCCGTGTAAGTATCACGGTAAAAAGCGTGGTTCACTCCCTTTATCCTTTCAATTCCACTTTTTACAGGGAAAAGTCTTTCATACTCTCCCGTCACTGTAAAATAAACAGTTTCACCGTCGGCATGGTCTGTGAGGTCTGCACACTGTACAAAAGGCTTATTATAGTTATTTTTACGCACTTCCGCAAAACTGCTCATTACCTGAGACGTTATTTCCGTAAAGTACGCCGTAAGTATATCATTATGTATCTTATACATAAAACATTTTAAATCATATTCCTTAAAAACCCTGATTACTTCAGATGATACTTCTGAATTTATATATTCATTTTTTATATATCGGTCATCAGTCGGATTATATATACTTACGCCGTTCATGAGTATATACGGAATGTTTATATTTAGAGCCGAAGTAATCGGTTTTGCAGAATATACCGACCTTGCAGTAGCGAATGTAAAATACAATCCCTTTTCAGTCAACGAATTTATACTTTTAACTGTAAAATCAGAAAGTTTCGCATCATTATTCAGAAGTGTTCCATCAAGGTCGGAAATATAAAGACGTTTAATAAATTTTCACCTCCGGATAGCAATGATGATATTATAACATATTTTAAAAAAAAAGTGAAGATTATATTTATTATGTCAAAAATCTTTGTTACTTTCTACAAAAAATCATATAGACATATGTCGATTATGACCAATCAAAAAAAGAACGGTACTTTAAATAATACCGTTCCTGAAAAATTATTCTTTTTCTTCCGAATCCTCTACATACTCCAGAATGTCCGCCGGCTGACATTTCAGCTCACGGCATATTGCATTAAGTGTCGAAAATCTTACAGCGCTTACTTTTCCTGTTTTGAGTTTTGAAAGATTTACATTGCTTACTCCCACACGTTCGCTGAGTTCGTTGAGGGAAATTTTTCTGTCTGCCATAATTCTGTCAAGTCTTGAAATTATTGCCATAGTTTCACCCCGTTAAACAGTGTCGTCGGATTCCTGCTGTAACTCTGCACCGTACTTGAAAATATTTATAAACAGTATCACAAGCATAATTATAAGAACCAATACCAAACCCGACACTCCAGTTGTTACAAATGTGAAAATTCCGAAAGGTAGAAGCGATATTCCAAGTTTTTTCATATCCGCAAGGACGTTTTCTTCAAATGGTGAATTACATATTTCAAGGGTTTTGGAAAATCTGACCGCAAATCTCATCACAATCCACAGTAACCCACAAAATACCGCTGCGACAAAACCTACTGAAGATACAAAAAGTTTCAGTATATTTCCGTTTACATTGCTTGCGGAAGCCTCCATTTCAACGTGCTGAATATCACCGTCTTTTGATTCTTCGGCGTTTATTTCAAAGTCCGCCCCTAAAAAACTGAGTTTATCATTGCCTTCATCAATGTCGGCATCTTCCACAAACTTTGTATTAAGTGAAAGTTTTCCCGAAGCTGTGCCGTTGAACTGCATGGCGTTTTTCGGAATGAAAAGTCCGACAACTCCAACCACCAGACAGGCTATTGTTCCTATAAGAGCTACAACCTGTGCAATTTTTGCAACAATACGGCTCACCTTGCCGATTGAGTTGATTTTTCCGATAGTTTCATTTTTCATAAGTAATTTCCTCCGTTTAATTATTGTTTTATTCGTCTCACGTGATGTTTATATTATAGCAGGAAATTTTACGTTTGTCAATAGAAATTTAATGTTTATCGTTAAATATGTACGTCTGCACAAAAATTAAGCCTTGAAAATAACTTTTCATTGTGCATAAATAACGATAATTTTTTATCGTTTATCATTAATTTAAAATATAAAATCAAAATTTGATTTTTCAGCAGAATTATTTAATTTGCAACAAAAAAATATATATATTTCGTTGATTAATAATATTGAAATCAAAGGAAAATAATGATATAATAATTGTAATATACAGAAAACGGAAAGGACGTATGTCATGAAAAAAAGAATAACAGCCCTTTTCTCCGCCTCTTTGCTTGCGGTATCGCTTACAGGGTGCGGAAACAATAAAAATAAATCAGACGGCTATATTCAGTCTACTTTCAACACCAAAGCACGTACTGCAAATAATCAGACAAGTGAAGAAGAATCTTCCGAAGAAATCACCGAAGAACCGACAACGCTTCATGTAAGTCCGATTGAAACAGTTTCGGCGGAGGTCGGAACACAAGTTCCCGTTGATAAGGTAATAGAAAAAACAAACGGAAAAAACACAATCAAGCTCTCCCTTTCGGATTTCGGCATTGAGGACGGTGACGTTATTTCCTCATTTACTTTTGTTATATATTCCGCCGATAATCTTAATATAGGACAGTTCAAGGGCGGTTGTGGTATTTCGGTAACGGAAGATTATCCGTCTGAAGATGAGGGCTGGTATCAGTCCCCAGACTTCACCGCCTCCACTCAGGGAACTTATGGCGAAATAAAATGGGACGTTCCGTCAGATGTAAGCAAATGTGTATCAGCAGACGGTGAAGTCCTTTTCGGCTACTGGTGGGGCAATACTTCCAGTATAAGAATAGAAAATGCAACCTGCACATATACACGTACAAAAGATTTGTCTGTTGACGGAACTGTTTCAGCAGAAGTCGGACAAAGTGTCGGATATAATGACGCAGACAACACCATTAAAGTGAAAACCGCTGATTTCATGCCTGAGAATACTATTCCACAGGCTGTTACGTTCAATATAAGCTCTTCAGGCGGATTCGGAAAATTCACGGGAGCTTTCGGATATAAGTCATCAGCCGGAAAATATCAGTCATCTGACACATCTGTTTTCACGGAAAGCCCGTCTCTTTCTCTTACGTGGTTCGTACCGCAGGAAGCAAAAAATCTTATTTCGGAAGATGGTGAAATTATGCTTGGATACTGGTGGAGTGAACAGCCCTCAGTAACGCTGGATTCAATAGAAGTAAAATACAGTCTCGGCAACGGCAGTCCGCCTGCTTCTGCCAAAAATTCAGAACTCGACAAGGACGACCCTACACCGTCTGACAAACCGTCTGAAAGTACGGAAAAATTCCGCAGTCCGTCGGAAATTACAGACGCTATTAATGTAGGCTGGAATCTCGGAAACTCTCTTGACAGTTACAACACTGACAAAACAGGTCTTTCAACCGAAACTTCATGGGGTAATCTCAAAACTACGGAAGAAATGATTAAGGACGTTAAACTGTCGGGCTTCAATGCTGTCCGTATTCCTGTAACGTGGGGCGAACACATGGACGGAAATGTAATTCAGACAGAATGGCTTGACCGTATACAAGAAGTGGTTGACTACGCATACAATAATGATATGTTCGTTATTCTTAATATGCACCATGATGATTATATATGGTTTAATCCCACCGATTCGGAATATCAGAACGACAGCCGTAAACTCTGTGCTATATGGGAACAGATTGCAGAACGTTTCAAGGACTATGGCGACAGACTTCTTTTTGAGGGTATGAACGAACCCCGAACAATTGAAAGCGAAAAGGAATGGATTGGCGGTACTCCCGAAGAAAGAGCTGTTATAAACAAATATGAACAGGACTTTATAAATACAGTCCGTGCTTCAGGCGGAAACAATTCTGAAAGAACCCTGATTATAACATCATACGCCGCATCTGCCGAAACTGTCGCAATTGATGATATAAATATTCCCGATGACAAAAATATTATTGTTTCGGTTCACTATTATGCACCGTGGAAATTCTCAGAGGGCATTGACAGCAGTTTCACCGATGAGGGAAAAACCGAACTTGACAACAAGTTTGCAGAACTCAAGGAAAAATTCATTGACAAGGGAACTACCGTTATTATAGGAGAGTTTGGCTGTGTGAACGCTACGGACAACGCAACAAGAGCCGAATATTATCAGTACTATGTATCTTCTGCAAAGGCAAACGGCATAAAGTGCTTTGTATGGGACAACGGAAAAGCTTCTGGAGAATCAAGCTTCGGAATATTCAACCGTGGCAGTCTTTCGTGGAATGAAGAAATTCTGAACGGAATAGTTGCGGGAGCAAGCGAATAAATATAAAAAAATACCGTCTTTTCAGGCGGTATTTCTGTTATTTAACGTGAGTTCGATGAAAAAATAGAAAAAACCGCCGGAATCTGTTATAATGA
>CAMWVV010000020.1 GCA_947177755.1 uncultured Ruminococcus sp.
GTAACAAACATGATAAAATAAAATGTGTTCAAAAAATTTTTTTCGGGAGGATTTTCAAGTGAAATTAACCAAATTAATCAAACTTTCTTCTGTATTTCTCGCACTGGCTTTAACTGCCGCTGCGTTCGGCTGTTCGGAAAAAAAATCAGAGTCCGATTCCGATAATTCAGATTTAATAAATGTTTCTCCAAGAAATATTACATTTGAATGGCAGTCTTTATACGAACAGAAATTAAATGAATTTAAAAGTACGGATAAATTTTCGGAAACTGCCGCCAACGGTCTGGAAGAGTCAAGATTTGACCTCTGCGACCTCGACAGCAACGGTACGCCTGAGCTTATTATTTCCGCCAACAACGACCACAAGACAATGTGTGAAGTTTTCACCCTGTCAGGCGGTGAAGTAATCAGTGTCGGCGAAATCGGAGAATATGGCTCTTTCACATACTATTCCGATTTCGGACTTATAAAAAATGAATATTCGGGCGAAGGCTTTGTTCTGGGAAAATTCATAAGCTTCAACGGCAGAGAATTTACTGAATCAATGACATACAGCGATAACAGCGGTTCTGCTGCAAAGGGTGCTGAAATAAAGCACATAATCAACGGGCAGGAACTTTCACTCCCCGAATATGACGAAGCAATGGAAATGTACAGAAATGCAAAATCCATTTCCCTTGGAAGAAAATATACTTTTGGTACTGCTTCAATGGACTATGCTCTGCACTGCTCGGAAAGCTGGGGGGCTGTCCTTACTCCTACCGAAAAGGAACTTTTCAAGGAACAGCTTATGAAAAATCTTAATACGGCTCTCGAAGCAGGCAAAGATGCCGCATTTGAATTATGTGACCTGAATAATGACGATATACCCGAACTGATTGTATCAGAGGGTACAGGTGAAGAAGACGGCTGTAAAATTTATTATATCTCAACCAACGTACTTCTTGAACTCGACGGAACTTACGGATATAAAGGAAAATTTTCACTGGACAACGAACAGCTTGTATTTTATATGACGGGTTCTCCTTACGGAAACGCCTGCTGGTCGCTTACAGACAATGATATTTCCAGCTTCAACGTTTCAAGAAGTCACATGGAATGCGGACGCAGATATATTCTCACTGAAGAATCCATAAACGCTTCAATGCGTTAATTGTGCTATGGCTAAATCAAGATATATTTATATCTGTAATCAGTGTGGTTACGAGAGTTCAAAATGGAACGGAAAATGTCCGTCATGCAATGCGTGGAACAGCTTTGAAGAAGATATTTCCCAGCCGTCTGCAAATTCGGGGCGTTCGTCGTCAAAATCCGCACCCGACCTGTCGGAACAGATTTTAGAACTTGAAAAGATAGGCACTGACAGTGATGTCCGCTATGATACGGGAATAGGCGAGCTTAACCGTGTGCTTGGCGGAGGACTTGTAAAAGGCTCTCTTGTACTTCTCGGCGGTGAGCCTGGCATAGGCAAGAGTACAATATTATTACAGATATGTCAGTTTCTCGGTAATGAATATTCTGTGCTTTACGTTTCAGGGGAAGAATCCGCAAGACAGATAAAACTACGTGCGGAACGCCTCGGAGTAGATACCGAAAATCTGTATATTCTTACGTCAACAGATGCTGAGGCAGTGGCGGAAACAATATCATCATGTACTCCCGATATAGCCATTATAGACTCCATTCAGACCGTAAGCATAAACAGAATAACTTCCAGCCCGGGAAGTATAACACAGGTGCGTGAATGTACGAATCTTTTCATGCACACCGCAAAGAATCTCGAAATTCCAATTATAATAGTAGGTCACGTAAACAAAGACGGTGCTATTGCAGGACCAAAAGTCATGGAACATATAGTAGACGCTGTTCTGTACTTCGAGGGCGAACGCCACCAGAGTTACAGACTTCTGAGGGCGGTAAAGAACCGTTTCGGCTCTACAAACGAAATAGGCGTTTTTGAAATGATTGACAAGGGACTGCGTGAAGTGGAAAATCCGTCACAAATGTTGCTTTCGGGCAGACCGCTTAATGTTTCGGGTACGTGTGTTGCCTGTGTAATGGAGGGAACTCGCCCGATTCTTGCGGAAGTTCAGGCTCTCGCCTCTAAAACAAGCTATTCTGCACCACGCCGTATGGTAACGGGTTTTGACTTCAACAGGCTTAATATAATTATTGCTGTACTTGAAAAAAGACTGGGTATATTTATGGGTTCGCTCGACGTTTATCTGAATATAGTCGGCGGATTCAGACTTGACGAACCTGCTGGCGATTTGCCTGTTGCTATGGCTCTTTACTCGGGTATCATGGACAAGCAGATTGACGAAAGTCTTATTGCTTTTGGTGAAATAGGTTTAGGCGGTGAAATACGTTCAGTTTCGCACATAGAACAGCGTATCAAGGAAGCTGAAAGAATGGGCTTTAAAACCTGTATAATTCCGAAACAGTCAGCAAACTCTATAAATCCCGAAAAATATTCAATAAATATTATTCCTGCCTCAACTCTCAAACAGGCTTTTTCCGTAATCAGATAATAAACAGGAGATTATTAATGAATATAGTATACAAAAGACTGACTGAAAAGGAACTTGATATATTTATTAAAATGAGAATCAACCAGCTTCGTGAAGAAGGTGCAACAGAAGATATTGACCTTACACCTGAATTGAAAAACTATTATAAGCGTCATATGGCAGACGGTACTTTTATTTCGTGGCTGGCTGTTGATACCGATAACGGAAAAATCGTCGGAACAAGCGGAATATCCATAGTAGAAAAACCGCCATATTTCGGCTGTCCGACAGGCAGAATAGCGTTGCTCTCAAGTATGTTTACGGATAAATCCTACAGAAGAAAGGGAATTGCAACAGCCCTGCTTGAAAAAATCGTAAGCGAAGCAAAAGAACAAAAATGCGGAACTATTCAGATTACTGCATCAGATACTGGTGTACTTTTATATAGTAATTTCGGCTTTGTAAAAAATGATAATTTTATGCAATACAAGTTGTAAGAAAGGAAATTACTATGTTTGCAGATATTTTTCAGGGGATAATGTTTATATTATTCGGCATTGGTATGTTTGCTTTTGGTATTATCACAACATGTCAGAAAATTGGCAGAAGTACAAGCGATAAATATATTGACAACAACAGTTCCCAAGACCGCCGGAATATGATTTTATGCAGTATATCAGGTTAAAATAATAACTGATTTTTGACTTTGGAAAGGATATTCAATATGGATAGTGATGTAAAAGTAGGCTGGTTTTATCTTATAATGGGTCTAATATTGCTCTTTATATTAATATATTTTTGGATTCGGGATTCAATCCGTGGAGTCAAATCAGTTAATGGAATAGTGATTGGTAAAGACCCAGATACTCATGATGTTCATATAAGATATAAAATAAAGGCTAATACTTATCATGAAGTGTCTTGTCCAAGATACAGATACAGTTCCTATTTTATGCTCGGTCCACCTGATGTTGGTTTGAAAATTGTTCTGAAGGTAAGGAAAGATGATCCTTATAAAGTAGTATCAATACATCTTACACTTCAAACAAAACTGACTTCATTTTCAAAGGATGGTATTTATTCCAACAACTATATATGGAGAGTACCGTTAATTTTATTGTCATTAAGTGCATTTTTTATTGCAACTGGTGTTGTGTTTATCATAGATATTCTCTGAAATTATAATTGCACTTAATATGTATTTCTATATTGAACGCAAATTAAGGGCAATATAACAGACTTCCTTTGAAACTCAGCCATGAAACGTTTGTTTACATCTTGAAATTTCAAAATTCCATATCAACCAGTGTTATTAGTTTCCAAGGCTGTCTATTATTTATAGTCGGTGGAATAGCTATGCTGTTGGACGGTCTGAATATAATATAAAAAGGACAGCATATAGCCGTCCTTTTTATTATGCGTGTACTTCTGCAACAGCGTTTTTTCTGACGAAAATTTTCTTGAAAACCGTTCTCACAAAAGGCTGTATAAAGAAAAGCTGTGAGAAGAACGCAAACGGTAGATTATAGCATACAAGTTTGAGCCAGTTGGCAAGGAGTGTGAACACATTGAAGTCCGTCATTCCGTATGGATAGTACAGTATTGCCGCTATGAAACTCATTGCAGGACACATAATTCCTACTGTTGCACATATAATTGCCGTTTCAAACATAACGGGGTGGGTCTCCGAAGGATTGAATACTTTGCACGCCAGTTTGAATGACAGCGGACTTCCGACAAGTATTTCCAGACCGTAAGCAAGCACAAATTCTATAAGTACAACCGCCCATATCGGAACATTTTTTCCGAAAACCGCAATTCCGCCCATAGCGTTTATGGCTTTGATAACACCTGATTCGCCTGTAATGTTCATGAACATACTGCCGTTTATAACATAAAGGCTGTAAAAAACATAGGCGTGTACCGTGATAATAACGGTAATAAGTGCGAACATCATTCGCTGAAACTGATTCTGTGGCATAAAAAAACCTCCTGATTTCCGAAAATTACGCAAAAAAATAACACGTATTCCAATGGGTACACTCTGAGCGGAAAACGTTCCGTAATCAGATTTACATACCTATCGGTAAGACGTGTGTCGTTTGCGTTAATTTTCTATATATTTTTTAATATTATATCACATTTTCCGAACTTTGTCAAACGGAAATTTTTTTAAAATTCTATTGACAAACACATAAAAAAAGCGTACAATTTAACCATATCAAAAAAGAAAGGACGTTTTTTATTATGCGTTATACTTACAAAACAAAAATTGTCTGTTCAAAGGAAATAAACTTTGACATCGACGGCGACGTAATAACAAACATATCATTTGTCGGCGGCTGCAACGGTAATCTGAAAGCCATTTCCAAACTTGTCGACGGCTGGACTGTTGAACAGATTGAAAGTAAAATCAAGGGAAATACCTGCGGTATGCGTCCCACATCATGTGCCGACCAGCTTTGCCTTGCTGTACGTGAGGCTTACGAATCGCAAAAGTAAGAACATTTTAAAAGACCGATACAATATGAGTATCGGTCTTTTTACATTCACTTTATCAGCATATTTTTTTCAAGAAAATCCACTGAAAAATTTTCAAGTTCATGTGAACTCATTTCACATGAATAATAACAGTCTCTGACGACTGAATACTCTATTTTATACGGAAAACCAAGCCTTTCAGCCATATACTCTTTATAGTAAAGAAATTCCGTTGCAGACTCATAACAGCCTTTTACATACTCTCTGGCAGAAACGTAATAAAGAAAATCTTCATTTATTTCCGAAAATCCCGCATATTGCAGTAAATTTAGTTCATTAATGATTTTTTCAAACATAACAACGGAATTTTCAGGATAACACTCACTGCTGAAATTTTCCAGTGACGGAGATTTATAACCCGAATCAAGCATATTTTCCACCCACCCCGAAAGATACAGATAATTAACACGCTTGTTGAAATGTTTTTTGTTATAGACATAATTTTTAACAAGATAACTTAATAAATACATATTATTCCCCTTTACGTTTCAAGGACTGCAAATATTTGCTTGTACTTCCGTCATAACCGCATTTTATACACTTTCCGTCCCTGAAAGTGTGTCCGCAAGCTGTATAACCATATAATATATTGGCACACTCCGTACAAAGACCTTTCATAGCCGATTTTATAAATAAACTTCCACATTCTTCACATACAATAATATTGTTCGGCTCTGCTGTTTTAACAGATTCTTCTTTTGTCATAATATTGTCCTTATATATCAATTTACTTTAATAATATTTTATCATATCACAGTAAAAAAGTCAACAACAAAAAAAGACCGTCGGAACGGTCTTTTTTATTTTATTTTCAGTCAAAATAAACTGTATCAAATTCGGTAATGGTTTCGATGTCAGCAGAAACAAACCTGTCACTGCTTACTGTATAGAGATAATCGCCGATATATAAAGCCCTGTTAAAGTTATTATTCCATGAGTTATCATCAGACTTGGAAATTTCGCCCTTTAATTTAAATTCACCGTCAATGTACTCAAAGAACATATATTTAGATACAGAGTTAAACTCCCATTCTTCAATAACTTCTTCATCATAATAACCATATGTTTCCGTTACTATCGGAAAACCTATAATATTCTTTTCGGGAGCAATAAGAAGTGCTTTTCTTTCCCACCTTGCCTCAGAATAAATCCATTCGTTATCATCTCCGTCAATGACATATGTTGCGAGTGCGTCAAGATTGTAAGGGTCTGAATTGTCGAACATTGTAAGCTTGATACCGTTTTCAATACCGTTTTCGTCAGCGTTCACGCCGAATCCCAGTAACAGACCGTCGTCCCAGTTCTGCATATACGTACTGTAACCAAGTATCTTAAATTCGTCAAGTATAACTGGATTTGTCGGGTCGCTGAGGTCTATTGCAAACAACGGGTCTGTCTGTTCGTAGGTCACGACGTAAGCCATATCACCGCTGAACTTGACGGACTTTATTTCTTCGTCAATTCCGAAATCCGAAACACTGCCGACAATGTTCAGATTCATATCAAGCACATATAATCTGTTGTCACGCTTTGTGCGTTCGTATGAATAATAACCGCTTTCCTCGCCTGCTATTTTATCCTTGACTCTTTCCCACACGGTTTCGTCGTCATGATAGCTGTGATAAACTTCTTTGTATTCATCACTTGTCACGGCAATTCTGAAATGTCCGTTGTACTCACTCATTGAAAACTGGTCATTAACACGTCCGTCAACAACAGCTGAAGCTTCGGGGTTAATCATTCCTCCGCCTATTGCAATACGTGTTATTTCGGTTTCGTCCCAGCCGAAAGTTGTATAAAGATTTGAACCCGAACAGTAAATATCACCCGTATATCCTGCGAGTGCCTTTGAATCAACAGGCGTAAACGTTCCCGACTGTGTGAGGTCAAGACTTCCGATAACTGTATATCTTAAATCATAAATATCTTCAAAAGCGTCATCGGGCAATAATATATCACCTGCGGGCAGACATTCAACGTCTTCGGACAAGCCACAGGACGGGATATATCTTTCAATCTGTGCAGGTTCTTCAATGCTTGAAAAGTCCATAAAATAACAATCCGTAATAAGATACATATAGCCGTCAGGACTTATTCTGACATCATGGTAATTGCCGTCCTGATAATATGTATCAATAAGCTGTGGTGTTTCGTCGGTAGTGTAGAAAGACACAAAACAGGAAGTCTTATATTCATACCAGTTATTATTGCAATCCGACTCTTGACAATAACTGTCTACCGTACCCAGTACAGCGAGCATATCATTATATAAATACATATCCTGTACATATATGCTTGTTTCGTAATCGTTGCCGAAATGTTCATTTATTTCATTGCTGATATTTATTTTTCCCGAACCTGTAAAAGTTCCCTTGTCCACAGATGCATAATTTATTACTGCCACATCTTCGGTGTTGTAATCGTTATGTGCATAATAAATATTTTTTCCGTCAGTCTTGACAATATCAGCCTCAAGGACGTTTTCTTCCTGATTATAGGTATCGGAATATTCCTCATCATCTGAACTTTCTTCATCTGCTTCGTCAGAACTCTCTGAAAATTCTTCGTCAATAGGTTCTTCAATTGGTTCTTCTGGTATATACAGTGAACTTTCCTCGCCCGAACTATATCCGCCAATATCTGTACCAGCCGATTGTATCGGTGCTGAATCAAATTCAACATCATCAAATGTTTCTTCATTAAATACTTCTTCATTAACTGCATTGTCTGCCGTTTCTGCAATGTCAGTATCTGCGTATTTTACAAAACCACCTGTTATTGTATTTCTTCCGCCGTCGGAATTTTTCTGATTTTCATATGCAGTCTTAACCATTGTGTAAATCTGTTCATAGTTCTCCGCACCAGTCATATAACTGCCTGTATTCGCCAACTGTATGGTATCATCTGAATCAACTTTTGCAATAAGTGTTTCACTGCTTTCATCACCATTAACAGTCTCGCTGTCAACACAATTTGTATATTCGTTTTTATTTGGACTGCTTAATTTTACATATGCTACTGTACTTCCGACGATAACAGCACAAGCTGCCGACAGTGCAACAAGTCTTCCTGCAACGCTTATATTTTTACGCTTTTTCGCAGGTGCTTTTTCGTCAAGCATTTTCTTTATATTTTCTGGTTCAAGCTCTTTCGGTACTTCTTCATTTTCAAGAGCTTTTTTTACTTTTTCGTCGTTCCTGTTCATAAAAAACTCTCCTTTCTAAATATCGGGTGTAAGTTCAAGACGCAGTTTTTCCTTTATCCTTGAAAGCCTTGAACGCACTGTCCCTGACTTTATTTCACATATCTCTGAAATTTCGTCGCTTGTATATCCGCCGAGTACAGACATTGAAAGCATAAGCCTTGATTCGCTGTCAAGTCTGTCAAGAGCGTCCTTCAGTTCAACCGAATCATAATCAAAGTTATCTGTTTCGGGAAAATCTTCATTCAGTTCTTCAGTATTGCTGAAATACTCTTTTTGCTTACGTTTTATCTTAACGGAAAGTATCCGCATAATCCAGCTTTTAAATTTTTTCGGCTCTCTCAGTTTGTCTATTGAACAATATGCATCAAGTACAGTATCACTTACCACATCGCTTGCATCATGGGAATTTCTTAAACTGTAAAGTGCAATATGGTATAAGTCTTTGTATACTGTTTCATACAGTCTTGAAAAAGCCTCCGTATTTCCTTTTTTTGCAAGTTTAACGTCTGCGGAAAAATCTTTCATATGTATCACCTCTTTTTGAAACGTTTCATAAATACAGTGTCGGAAAACAATCAGATTGTTTCATAAAAACAAAAAAATCGGCCGTATGCACAAATTTTCATTGAGAAAACTGTACATACAGCCGAAAAATGTTATTTAATTAAGCGTTTGCACGTCCGAGGAATGCAGCACCGATAATTCCCGCATCGTTGCCGAGCTTGGCAATTACGATTTCTGTATTTTTTTCGGAATCACGTGTAAATACTTCTTTCTTTACAAGTTCCTTTACGGGCAGGAGAAGCGGGTCGCCCTCATTGCACACACCACCGCCTATGCAGAGTATATCAGGCTGGAAAATATTTATAGTATTTGTAATACCTGCTGCGAGATACTTTATGTACTTGTCAACAACAACCTTAGCAGGATTGTCGCCTGCTCTCATAGCGTCGAAAGATGTACGTGCAGTAACCTTGCCTCTTTCCTCTGCCATCTTGTTCATAATGCTGTCAGGACACTCCGCCATAGCTTCCTTAGTCATTCTGATAAGACCTGTTGCAGACGAATAAGCCTCAAAACAGCCCTTTCTTCCGCATGAACACTGTGCGCCGTCAACCTGCACTACAGTGTGTCCGATTTCCGCACCTGCGAAGTTTGAACCTGAGTAAATTTTTCCGTCAACAATGATTCCTCCGCCTACACCTGTACCGAGTGTGATACAAACGGCGTTTCTTGCACCCTTTGCAGCTCCTGCAACATATTCACCGTAAGCGGCGGCGTTTGCATCGTTCTCAATGAAAACAGGCTTGTCAATAGTTTCCTGAATGTACTTCACCATAGGTGTATTCTTGAATCCGAGATTGCTTGCACGTTCGATAATGCCCGTTGCACTGTTTGCGATACCAGGAGTACCGATTCCCACCCATTCAATCTGGTCAATGCTGAGGTTTGCATTCTTTACAGCCTGAAGTGCCACCTTTGCCATGTCGTCAGCAATTTCCTTTGCAGGACGTGGACAGTTTGTCTTTGTATTTGCCTTTGCAATGATGTTATATTCCTCGTCAACAACACCTGCAACGATGTTTGTTCCGCCGAGGTCAATTCCGATGTAGTATTTCATAAAAAAATACACTCCTTATATTTATTTATTTGTCGTCCTTACAGACAGACACAATATACAGTTTATTTATGCTTTAAAATCTATACGGACTTTTTCCAAATTTATGAAAATTCGGCAAAAAACTGCTCCGCTGTACCGTTATACACATTAAGGTCAATATATTTTTCTTCACCGTTATATCCGTAAAGTTCACCTTTATCGCAGTACTGCCAGAATTTCCAGTTAATCAAATCAGGCTCAATATTCACATTCCTAATCCATAAAGGATAGTCAGCGAAATTTTCCTTTACATATCTTAAATAAACGGGAAAAGTTGTATAGATTATAGGCTTTACACCATAATATTCTTCAAGCTGTTCAAGAAGCGGACGTAGTATTTCTTCAGCGTCTTTCTTGTCGGGTTTATGAAGTTTCTTATCTGCATAGTATTCAATATCCACAACGGGAGGCATATCTATTTCGTCTGCTCCCACCACCGAAATAAAATTAGCCGCCTGAGTTTCGCCTGCACTGTCAAAACTGAAAAAATGGTATGCCGATACTTTTATATCGGTTTCCGAAATATTTTCAAGATTACGACGTGCAGATTCGTCAACATGACCACTCCCCTCCGTTGCCTTTACAAAAGCAAAGGAAACGCCCTGATTATCCAGTTTTTTCCAGTCTATAAGCCCCTGATAATTTGAAACGTCGACTCCCCATACAGAATATTTTGACCTGTTTAATTCCACTGACGAAAAATAACACGCCGTTATAACAGAAATTCCCGTCATGAATGCACCCATCATGGCACATATTATTTTTCTTTTTTCAAGCATTACTAAATAGTTAGCCTCCTGTTCCGGAGTGAGTCCGTTGATTTTAAATTTACATACACTTATATAATACCCTATTTTTAAAAGTTAGTCAACCCTTTTTTATTATTTTTTCAGCCGTTCCGTTTATAAACCGCTGTCTATGGAAAACAATTTTTTATGAATACAAAAAATCCGACATAACGCTTAAAGCATTCTGTCGGTTTTTGCTTTTATTCAATCAGCTGATATAGCCATGTCCTTTTTCAATCTTTATTGTTATAGTACCGTCACCATTGTCCGTAACGGTATCAGCCATATAAGCAGTACCGTCAGGCGTATCGTCAGGAACAATGAAAACCGTACCACCTGTGATTTTTTCTGCAAAGTCTGAGGGAATCTTTATCGTGTTTCCGTCTATTTCACATTCATCAGCACTTATTACACCGTTAAGGTCAATAACGCCGTCTGCCAGTTCAACATTTATTTCTGTATCAAATTCCTGATGTGTCCACGCATAATAGGCATTGTTCACAATATCAACCGCTTTACTGAGGTCTATAGCAGAAAGGTCTGTGCTTTCAATAACGCCTTTTTCAACAGCACAGTCTATAATTTCGTCCATAGAATTCTCACCCGTGACAATACCCGTTGCCCTCATTGATGCAGATATAAGAAATTCAGCTGTAATTTCTGCCTCCGGGTCTGTTTCGGCATCACCGTCAACTATATCCCAGTCCTTAGCCACCTGCAAATCAGTTTCAAAAGTTCCGTCCGACACCATACCGAAAGTATTGTTTATCAGACTGAGCAATTCCGCATTTGTAAGAATATGCTCATCTTCTTCGGACACTGTTTCTTCTTCGGTTTCCGCCTCTGTTTCGGGTTCGGTTTCTTCTTCTGTCGTTTCTTCAACAGTTTCAGCTTCGGTAACTTCTTCGGAAGTTGTTTCCGCAACTGTCGTCACTTCACTTGCTGAAGAACTTTCAGTCTCCTCACCGCATGATACCAATGACATCATACCCACTGCAACCGCTATCACTATAAATCTCTTTCTTATGGACATATCATACCACCCTTTTTTATTAATATATAATGCTGTTAAGCACGAACTCTATTATAGCACATACATTATCATATTTCAACGATTAACCATAAAATCATGATGTAGCAAAAAAAAATATAACCTTATTCAATTTTTTTATATAATTTTATAAGAATCAAATTATAATATATGATTCCGACAGGTGTGCTAACGGATTTGGCGTATAAAATAAAAATTTGATATAACACTGAATCAGAAATGAGTAATAATCAGATGAGTATATTTAAAAAATCCAACTCCCAAAAAGAAGAAGTTAAATTACCTGATATGAACGGTTGGAAAGCTATTGAAAAATCTTTTTCAGAAATCTATCCTAATCAAGATAATCCGATACATTATCGCTCTCTTATTAAATTCAGTCTTGATGGGGTAAGTGTTTATGACGGCAGAGATTACTGGCATTTTGTCACATTTAGTTTTACGAAACTTTATGAAAAGGAAACAGATTATCCCGAATACAGCGGGTTCTGTATTCAATTATCATGTATAATTTTCATTTTTTACATAATATTTATAATATTATAATACTGTTTCACAAATTCATCAAACCATACATTAACAAAATTTTAAGGAATATTTGAAAAAATACGGCAAATAATAATTTCACAATCCCAATAAAAATAATTCATGGAGGATATATATATGAAAGCTACGGGAATTGTCAGAAGAATTGACGACCTCGGACGTGTTGTAATTCCAAAGGAAATCAGACGCACTATGCGTATTCGTGAGGGTGACCCTCTTGAAATTTATACAAACAGCGACGGCGAAGTTATTTTTAAAAAATATTCGGCAATAAGTGAAATGAGTGAAAACGCAGCATATGTTGCGGACATAATGTACAAGATAGCAGGGTGTCCCGTGGTCATATTTGACAAAGACCACGTTGTCGCAACCGCAGGTGTACCAAAAAAGGAGTTTGCGGAAAGGCGTGTCACAGGACAGCTTGAAGAACTTATGGAAAGCCGTGGACAGTATTTCTGCCCCAACGGTGAAAGCAACAACTTCTTTGTCGCTGAGGGTATTGAACGTACTGCTATTGCATCTGTTCCGATAATAACCGCAGGTGACGTTTCAGGTGCTGTGGCATTTCTCAGCACAGACAAACACACCGAAGCGAATGACTTACAGAAAAGTCTTATAAACGCTGCCGCACAGTTTCTTGCAAAACAGATTGAATAAAAAAAGAACCGAAATTATTTTCGGTTCTTTTCATTTTCAGGCTGAATTAATAATCAAAAAATATATTACTGATATCTTCCAGTCCGTAATTTAACAATAACTCCCTTATGCCATTTTCAACTTTATCACGGCTGAAATCACTGTTTTCAAGATACTCATCATCTTTTTCATTCAGATGTGAATAAAATACAATTCCTAATAAAAGACTGTTCAATGTATTGTTTTCTGTCAGTGTGAAAAGTTCCTGTTCAGCTTCATTAGTATTTCCGCTGTCTATTTTTCTTAACAAATAATCTGCTGTTTCTCTGGTTTCCGTATCCTGTATTAATGATGAAGTTATAGTTTCGGAATCAACATTGAATAATACTTTAACAAGTACCTTTAATATCTGCTGAATCTGACGCATAATATAATCCTGTTCAAACATAATTTTTCTCCTTTCCGCAAAATTTATTTGCAGAAAAGATTCAATTATTCATTCGTACCTTATAGTCTACAATTGTATTTTTTTGTTTATCCGATTCCTGATGATTTTCATAAAAGCAGAATATATTACAAAAAGAAATACGGAAAATCAGTCCCTCAATATGAATAACTATTAAGCGTACAAATATAATAACAGGCAGAAAAAGCCATTTAAGCAACGTAATTTTTCTTACTGCTGTATTCATAAGCATCAACCTTTAAAATTTTTATTATTCATTATAACACATGGCAAAAATAAAGTCAAGCAAATTATGTTAAAAAAATCAAAGCCAGATTGCTCCGACTTTTTTTGTTATTAAAATATACTATAAATCAGAATTTGATGCTATTTGTTATATTCAAGTTCAGTGGGAAGATTATGCCAAAGCTCTGTCCTCGTCTTATTTTCTCTCAATTTTTCCAATATCTTTATATCAGGGTCAGGATATACTATAAAGCTATCAACTTCTCCCATTTCTGAACGTATCGGAAATGCAAGCCGTTCCGTTTCTATTGAAAACTGTGCGTTCACGCCTGTTTTATTTCCTCTTGCATCAAGTCTTATCCATTTTTTATAGTCTTTAATATATACACCATTTAGTCCATGATAAATCAGAACAGGAGCTGTGTTATCATCTAAAATCAGCTTTTGATAACAAAATCCTGCCGGAACAGATTTGCAACGTAATAAAGCTGCCAACAAGTGAGATTTAGCAAAGCAAATTCCATGACCAGCTTTCAGCACTTCTGAAGCAGTACATGTAATTATATCTTCATTTATATCTGCCGAATGTAAAATATTATCTCTGACAAATTCATAGGCTATTTTAATGAAATCAAACTCATTATTTGCCTTTTTGAATAATGTATCAGACAGTTCTGCAATGGATTCATTGTCATAATCAATCACATTATCATGCTTTAAATATTCATCAATTTTATTCAAGTGTAAAACTATATTCATTTTTACCTCCATTAATTTTAATTTATATCTTATTAAAATTATAATACATAACATATGAAATATCAACCAGATTTCCATAAAAACAATGAAAGCCGGATTTCTCCGACTTTCACTGTTTATAGGGTGGTTTATATGAAATTAGAAGATAGCTGAATTATTGGTGATGTCTGAAATCCTTTCCGTTTCTGTCGGGCATTTCATGCATACCGTTTTCATCCTGCGGAGGTTCGTGCATTCCTCCCCTGCCGCCACCGAAACCACCGCCCATCATGGACTGTGTTCCGACAAATGAAACAGCACTTTCTGCCGTAAAGCTTCCAGACTCCGTACCGTCGTTATTGTAACCGCCGTTAACATAAAGTCCGTGCTGTTCTTCTGCTGAGGAAGTACCTCCTGTATAGAATGTATAAGTCACACCTCTTTTTATATCAGGTGAACTTATTACAATATTGTCAAATTTTTTAGTTGGTGAAAAACTTATTATTTCGTTTCCGGAATCATCGGAAAGAGTAACAAGAGTTCCGCCGTCAAATGTATTATCAAAGGTTGCGGAAACACTGTTCTGTGCTGAACTTTCTGAAGGATATTCTGCCATACCCGACATACCTGCCGCCACAACAATACCGCCTGTCACGATAATCTCGCCGTTGCTGTCCAAAGCACCGTTTCCGCTGTTTTCAGAACCGTTTATTATAACAGTACCGCCGTTTATATTAATGTTTCCGTTTGAATCAAGACCGTCACCGTCCGCATTTACAACGACTGTTCCGCCATTGATATTAACTGCCAGATTTTCCGAATATGTTCCCATACCCGACTGATTAGTTTCACCGTCAGTTGCATTGAAACCGTCGTCAGAAGCATTGACTTCAACCGTGCCGTCATTTATATTTATAACGGACGCTTCCAGTCCCTCATAAGAGTTATTTACAGAAACCGTACCGCCGTTTATATTAATTTCTGAATCGGCATGAATGCCCTTGTTTCCAGAATCAATAATTAAACTGCCGTCTGACACAATAACATCTGTATTTGAATGAATTGCATCGTCTGCTGAATTTATATTGAACGTTCCTCCGACGATATTTATTTCACCGTCTGCCTTTATGCCCTTTGTGCTTTTTTCACTTTCGGTATTTTCGGCACTTTCGGAATTTGCGGTATACGCAAGGTTTTCCTGTTTAAAGTCGTCGGGGCTTTGGAAATCATCGGGATTGAATTTTTCAAATCCGTCAGGCATTTCGGGTCTTTCTCCGTCGAAATCATCACGGTGACCAAATCCGCCTCCTCCGAAGCTTCCGCCCTTGTTCATTTCACCGAAATCATTGGTGTGTTTTTTGGTAGACTCGGAGCTTCCTCCGCCTGAAGTTATACTGAAATTACCGCCCTCAATGTAGACAAATCCCATTGAAGCGTCAGTATTATTACTGGAATTAATGCCGTTTCCGCCTGCCGTAAGAGTTAAATCGCCGTCAGCAACTGCCACATAGTCCTTACCTTTTAAAGCATTGCCAGCCGAATTTACAGTAATTTTACCGCCCGTAATAACAATATCGTCCTTTGAACGAATACCGTCATTATAGTTTCCGTTGACTTCAAGTTCACCATTGCCGTTAAGCGTAAGACTATCTTTGCTGAAAATTGCCGCATCGGGTTTGTCTTCAGCACTGTCGGCAAATTCATACACCGAACCGTCTGAAATATAATTTTTACTGCCGTCTGCAAGCGTTATGAAAGTTTTTTTGGAACCAGCCACATAAATTGCTGACGAATTACTGCAATTTATTTTAGCGTTGTCAAGAACCAGCTGAACTTTGTTTTTATCGGCATCAACAATAATCTGACCGTCATCAAGAGTACCTGTTATCAAATAAATACCCTCACCTGAAATTGTTACTGTTGAACCGTCGACCGAAACGCCGTTACCGTTCACTTCCGCACTGTTGCCTTTAAGGAAAATTTCAGCGGTCGGATTTGAATAATCGGGGTTAAGGTCTCTTTCTGAAAAAAGTTCACTGGAAGATGTTTTTTTAGTTTTCTGAACGGAATCAGCAGAATTATTTTCCTGCGATACTGTTCCAGTTGTTTCAGCCGATTCGTCAGATTTAGTAAATTCTTCAGTTTCGGCTGAAACTGTCGTCATTTTCTCGGAAGCTGTCTTTTCGGAATCAGAACCATTGCTTTTGTTATCACTGCAAGCCGTTGCCATAAGTGCAAAAGCCATTGCAGCTGTAACAATACAATTCATAAAATCACTCATAAAATCACCATTTTTTCAAGTTCCCAATTCCGTTTGTTTCTTTTGTTCTTATCTCTATGTCTGTTATTATAAAGGTATGATATGTAAATTGTGTGAAATTCTGCTGAACAACTGAAAAAAATATTTTTTTCCTGATTAACACAAAAGTATATTTTTTATGTACTCTTACAGAAATTCACGAAATCCCTTATGGAATCGCTGCAATTTGCAAACATATTTATTTCAGCCGTTTTGCTGTTATAGTCAAGATTGTGAATAAGCACGGGAATATCTTTGCCGAATACTTTTTTTATAAATCCCGACGAATGCAGGTTCTGAACAATATCAGCCAGAATTTCCGTAAAAGCTTTTGTTACTGATTCATAACGTTCCGTGTCCGAACTGTCCGCATCTTCGTCATAAGGATAACCACTGCTTAAAATCCACTGTCTCACGATTTTTGCAGTATCGTCAGTACCAAAACTAAGCTCGTTGTTCTGAAGCCAGAAAATATAATTCCAGCGTGCTTCCTGTTCACTGTCTGCAAAAGGTATATTCTTCATATATTCTGATTCTGTATTATAACCGAGAATAACGGTGGGTTTGCAGGGATTATCCTCATCATCATAGACAAACAGCGACAATGCATAAATATCCGCTTCTTCCCATGATGCTATGGTATCTTCAATAAGTACCGATATAAGCCCTTTTATATCATCTGTACTTACATAGACATCATATCTGTCATCATGGCTGTCTTCTTCGGAAGAATTTTTCAGCTCCTCAACACATTTTTTAAGGATTCCGACATTGACTATTCCCGCACATGAAATGTCATCACCACTGCTGTTGGCAGTAATTTCAGGAAGAATATTTTTTATATATTTATTTGTTTCGTCAAATCCCGATTCTGCAAATTTTATTGCAAACTCCCTGTATAAGTCGTAAAGCTGTTCCTCATTCCAGCATGACTTATCAACACCGTCTGTTCCGAGAAAAACAGCCGGCGGTACTGCTCCCTTTTCAAAATAGCAGAATCTTGCTGCATTGTTTGCGTTATCCTGACACATAGATGTTGTGACATTTCCGATACAATCTGGGTCGTCGGGAATTGGACTGTATGCAGAGCCGTCCTCAGCTACAATAACACATTTTCCGTCACCTATCTGCACACCAAATGCAAATTCCCTTGAAACAACAAAAAATTCAAGCGTTGTTCCGTAAGCTATAAGAAAATTTCCGTCTTTGTAATACTGACGGTAATCTGAAAATTCGTCGGGTATACGGTTAAGTTCCTCATCAGTAAAAGGGTTGCTTATATAATCGTCCGCAATTCTGTCATACCATAGTGAAACAACATTCCGCCAGAGAAAAGCAAAAAGCTTACTGCGTTTTTTTTCACTGTTCAGAAGCATTTCAGCACCGTCCATTATATCCATAAATTCTTCTGCACATTCACAGGCACATTCAACTGCAAACCTTGACCCTCTGTCTGTACGGATATACTGCGGACTTCCGTGTCCGTCAGCAACAGCGGCAAAAGAGTATTTATCATTGCTGAACGACATGGAACAGTCCTGACATACTATTCCGTTCTTTATGTGGAATGAGCCTGTAGTGGTATGAGAAAAGGAAGAATAATTATTCATATTATCATTCTCCATTCATAAAAAATCCAAAATATCAATTTAATTTTATCACAAATTTATATACTTGTCAACAAATTAATCACTGTTTATAAAAAATCCGGATAGTATTCAGAATATTATCCGGAAAATATATTAATAATATAAACCATATTCGTCATAGGAATATATATTATCTGTAGGTTCATTAATTACATTGTCTGTAGTGTTATCGGGGTCAAAGAGAGCGTCAAACGGAGCGTACGGGTCTTCATATTCGGTTGTGGTCATGTCGGTAGTTATTTCATTTTCGTCACTGTTCTCTACGGGAACAGTATTGAGACAAAGCCATTCACACCATGTCTGATAATATTTTGCAAGTACGTGTACACCGTCATTACTGCACTCTGCCATTAAATTTCCTTCAGAATCATCGAAAATTTCATTTACATCAATATAAAAGATTGTCTGACCGTCCGCAAATTTCGACTGTGCCTCATTAAGCCTGTTTATATTTTCGTTGGTTATGGTATCTCCCTGTGCCTGTCTTATTGCGGTAACGTGCAGGCTTGACATAATATAAATTATTGCGTCAGGCTGATATTCCCTTATGGTATCCATCATACTGGAAAAAGAATCCACAGTATAATTGAAATCGTTTCCGCACTCGTTTATGCCGAGCATAACATAGATTTTTCCGTACTGTCTGGAAGAAAGCATATCATAAATCGAATATCCGTTTATATATTCACTGTCAATCTTATATGAAGCAAGTCCTACACTACAGAAGTAGTCTGCATTTTTAAGAGTACCGTACTCATTTAATCCTACTGTACGTGAATCGCCTATAAAAAGTGCGTCATCAAAATATGACGGGTCGCTCTCAACAAAAACAGGCTCAGGCGGAGGCGGTTCGGTGGTAACTTCTTCCGTTGCGGGAATTGTTGTAAATTCACTTCCGAACGGATTTTCCGCCAAATCAGAAGTTGCTTCCTCATCTGAATTTTTATTGTGTATATCAATAACAGGAGGTTTCTTTGAAGAAGCAGGCTCTGCCGCCTTACTGCTTTCCCATATCTGCTTGAAAATTATCGGTGATGCAACAAGGCAGGTCAGAAGCAGAAGAACAGTATAGATAAATTGTCTTAATCTTTTCATTTTGTTATCTCCCTTATCATCAGAATCTGAAATACATAAACGGGTCGTTCATTCCCTTATACATACAATATACCGCTCCCCAGAATACCGTAAGAAGAACAACGGCACATACCACCGTTTTTTTGTGTTTTTCATAAATCTTCTGCGGAAATCTTGTCGAAAATAAAATACCAGCAACAAAGAATTTCCAGTATATTTTAAGATATTTTATATAGTCGCCGTCAAGTACAACGGATTTTTCCTGCGGAATAAACGGAAAGAGTCTTTTAAAGTATATGCCGAGTTCATGGAAATCAGTAATGGCAAATATAAGCCATGTTACAGGAATTATAAGGAACATATAGCAGTGACCGAGAGCCTTGTACTTGTTGAGGAATTTTCCTGTCCAGAATTTTTCAGTTATTATGAGTACAAAAAGTAAAAGTCCCCATAATACGAAATTCCAGCTTGCACCGTGCCAGAGACCTGTAAAAAGCCATACAGCAAGAGTATTTATTATCTGCCTTGTTTTTCCCTTACGGTTTCCGCCAAGCGGAATGTATATATAATCCCTGAACCACGAACCTAAAGTGATATGCCATCTTCTCCAGAATTCCGTCATTGTAAGTGAAAGATAAGGATAATCGAAGTTTCTCGGCAGTTCAAAGCCCATGAGTTTTCCGAGACCTATTGCCATAAGAGAGTATCCGCAGAAGTCAAAATAAAGCTGGAACGAATATGCAAATACACCAAGCCATGCAAGCGGTGTGGAAATACTTTCATAACCTATCATTGAAATATCATTCCATAGTCCTGAAAGCTGGTTTGCAATAAGAACTTTGTAACCAAGACCGATTGTGAAAGTTTTCAGTCCGTCTTCCACCTTGAGTATCGTGTGTTTACGTTTTTTAAGCTGTTCCGCCACAGTCTGATATGTAACAATAGGACCTGCTATAAGCTGTGGAAACATACTTATATATGCACCGTAATTTATTATATTTTTTTCAGATTCAACTTTTCCCCTGTATACGTCGATAATATATGAAACGTTCTGAAAAGTATAGAAACTTATTCCTATGGGAAGGACAATATCCTTGACAGGAAGTTCAGAACGGAAAAGAGCGTTTATATTTTCAAAAGTAAAACCTGTATACTTGAAAAACAGAAGCCACCAGAAATTAAACACAATTCCTGTTATGAGCCAGAATTTTTTGTATTTCGGCAAAAATTCCATAAACTGTGCAATAATGAAATTAAACAGGAGCGTCAGCAGAAAAAGCACTATATAAACAGGACTTTTAACGCCCATACCGTAAAAAACAACACTGCCCGCAAAAATAACCGCATTTTTGTATGCCGGCGGAATAATACCGTAAAGCAATATAAATGCAGGAAGAAATATGAACAGAAATTCCAGACTGCTGAAAACCATTTTACCACCCTTTGTTTTTTTCTTTTGTTCTAAAATATTTATATAAACGGCTTCAAATATAACCGCATAATATTATTCTACACGGTATCAAAAAAAAAGTCAATAGCTTTCATATTTTGTACCAATTTGTAATAATTGGAAATTTGAATAAATAAACAGAAAAAAATCTGCCGTAAAAACGACAGATTAAATTCACCTGTTATTATTCAATTCCTGCCTGCTGTTTTGCAGCGGTAAGGGTATTTTTCATAAGCATTGAAATGGTCATAGGTCCTACACCGCCCGGAACGGGAGTTATGTAAGAAGCTTTCTTTTCGGCTGATTCAAAATCAACGTCTCCGCAAAGCTTTCCGTTTTCGTCACGGTTCATACCTACATCAATTACAACCGCACCTTCCTTAATCATATCGCCCGTAACAAACTTTGCACGTCCGATTGCAACAACAAGAATATCTGCACCCAGACATATTTCCTTGAGATTCTTTGTCTTTGAATGACATATTGTAACAGTACCGTTTTTCTGAAGAAGAAGCATAGCCTGAGGTTTTCCCACAATGTTGCTCCTGCCGATTACAACACACTGTTTACCTGTAATATCAGTTCCCGTGCTTTCAATAAGTCGCATAACTCCGGCAGGAGTACATGGCAGGAAAGAATAGTTTCCTATCATAATGTGTCCGACGTTAACAGGGTGGAAAGCGTCAACGTCCTTAGCAGGTGAAATTGCATTTATAACAGCTGTTTCGTCAATATGCGACGGAAGAGGAAGCTGTACAAGTATACCGTTTACCCTGTCGTCACGGTTGAGAACGTTTACAAGGTCGAGAAGCTGTTCCTGAGTTGTGTTTTCGTCAAGAGCATACTCGAATGACTGGAATCCGACTTCCTCGCAAGCCTTTTTCTTGTTGTTGACATACACTCTTGATGCGGAATTATTTCCGACAATCACGACCGCAAGTCCGACCTTAAGTCCCTTTTCATCTCTGAGCTGTGCTGTTTCAGCGGCAACTTCTGCCTTTACAGCAGCGGACACTTCTTTTCCGTTAATAATCTGTGCCATTTTCATTTTCCTCCTGAATGTTTTCCTGTGATATACTTTCATCACCGTTATTATCAATTATTTCGTCATAATCCTCATTGTCGTCACCATATCTGAGCCGTCTTGCCTCTTCAAGCATATTCCTTGATTCTTCCGTATTGCAGTAAAGGACATATTTTTCATTGTCACGCTTTACCGCAAAATACATTATAACCTGTATTACTACTGATGTTATGCATATTACAAGTGAAAGCATCTGCGAAAATCTTATATTTCCTGCCATAAGGCTGTCAGTCCGCAGACCCTCGACAACAAATCTTTCCGCACCGTACCACGTCATGTACATAAGAAGAATTTGTCCGTCATATTTACGGCGTTTTGAATACGTCGATATAATCAGAAATCCGAGCAGACACCACACCGATTCATACAAAAAGCACGGGTGAACGGGTTTCAGATAGTCAATGCCAAGATTGAGCATACTTCCGTCCGCATAAGTTGTATTACGGAAAACAGTGTCCTGAATTGTACCGCCTGTCATGCCGAAAATATTATCGGTATTAGTGCCGAATGCCTCCTGATTGACAAAATTTCCCCAGCGTCCTATTCCCTGCCCTATCAGAAAACCAAGTACAGTTATATCAAGCATGGGCAGAAATTTTATTTTCCTTATCTTACATATCAGAAGACCCACCGCTATAGCTCCGATTATACCGCCGTAAATCGCAAGACCGCCGTTTCTCGTGTTGATAATAGCCCTGAAATCTCCTTTGTAGTCGTCCCAGTTCAGTATTACATAATATGTTCTTGCTCCCACTATTCCACCAAGCACACCACCTATTATAGCGTCCAATGCTCTTTCACCGTCAAGTCCGAAACGTTTCATTTTCGGCATTACATAAATAAGTGCAAGTACAAGCCCGAACGTTATAATAAGACCGTACCACTGTATATCTATTCCGAATATTGTGAAAGCCGTCGGATTTATACGGAATGTCCAGCCAAGACGTGGGAACTGTATTTCAAAAGGGTTTGTTATAGCCTTGACTTCATTCATTTTCCGCTCCCTCAACAACGGACATCACAATCTTTTCCTTATCAAGTTCTCTGCGGATATATTCAAGAACAACATCACTTGTCATTTCCGAAACAGTATTTATTATATCATAAGGTCCTGCCTCCGCCATGTACGCACCAAGCATCATACCTGCAACCGCTTCAACATTATTGAGCTGACGTATAAGTGAACCGTACATGGATTTTTTGATTCGCTGGAAATCCTTTTCATTTATTCCGTCTGATAATATGCGTTCCACTTCCGAAATAATTGAATCCCTTACTTTTTTCGGGTCGTTTGATTCCCCTGCAAAAATTACCGAAAAATACCCGTCGCCACAGAAAATTTCAGCACCGAAACTTGAATTGATAACTTGTTCTTTAAGAAGCTTCTGATACATATCGGAAGATGCGTCTGTAATAAGTGCAGATGCGATACTGAGGGCAATATTCTGGGTAAGTCTTTCCTGTCCGTTGCAAGCTTTACACTTGTAACCGATATGGAAAACAGGTGTGCCGACAGGCTGGGTTTCGTATATTTCAGACTGTACTATGCTGTCGGGTTCGTCAGGAAAAACCGTTTCAAGCCCCTTGTCCTCACACTCTTTAAGATACTCGTCACATATTGCAAGAACCTCGTCAGCCTTTATGTTTCCCGCAATAGAAAGAACCATGTTATTAAGATTATAGAAAGTATTATAGCACTTATAAAGCAAATCCGCATCAATCTGTGCGATACTTTCTATAGTTCCTGCAATGTCTATTTTTACAGGGTGGTTATGGTACATACAGCGGAGCATATTGAAAAATACTCTCCATTCGGGGTTATCATTTGTCATCTGGATTTCCTGACCTATAATTCCCTGCTCCTTGTCCACACTTGCCTTTGTAAAATAAGGCTTCTGTACAAAATCAAGCAGTATCTTCAAAGATTCCTGATAATTTTTTGAACAGCTGAACAGATAACACGTTCTGTCAAAAGAAGTATATGCATTGCCGTTTGCACCTGTCTTTGCATAGAGTTCAAATACATCACAGTCTTCATTCTCAAAAAGCTTATGTTCAAGAAAATGTGCTATTCCCTCCGGAACAACCGTATATTCCTCATCGTCACGCATTTTAAACATTGTATTGACAGAACCGTATTTAGTGCCGAAAAGTGCTTCTGTACTACTGAAACCTTCCATTTCACATATATATATATCAAGACCGCTCTTGTGCTTTATGTGTATACAACTATCGCCTGTACGTAAACTTTCAATAACGTTTTTTTCCATTATGTCTGCTCCTCCTTGTTTATTTATAGATTTGACCTCTGTTGTCTGCATCAGTAACATCAATCAAAGTAAATTCATTTGATTTCGGAAACAATTTAAAAAGTAATCTGAAGTTTCCTACTCTCAAACGATATAAATTTTCCTCGCCACTCATTTTCTTTACATCACCAAACGGAAGTGAATATATTGATTTAAGAAGTCGTTCCTGCTGTTTTCTTTCCTGTTTACTGATGAACTTCATTGCTTTTTTTCTGATACTATAACTGTAATTCATTCGGATTAAACCCCAGTTCTTTAGCAAAATCATCAAGCGACATTGCTTCATCATTGTCATCTTTGCTGTCTGCAATCATTTTTTTATCCCATTCGTCAGGCTCAACTTCGGGAATATAATTGACTAAATTTCCGAATAAGGTCACAAAAGCCTGTAACTGCTCATCTGTAAGTTTATTTACAATGTTATAGGCGAGTTCTCGTGTACTCATAAAAATCACTCCTTATCATACATAATATATATGCTGTCAAGATTAAGTGAATTTGCGGCTCTGACTATATCTTCCTTTGTCACACTGCTGTATTTTTCAAATTTCTCCTGCGGTGTAAGAATTTCATCACCACAGAAACAGTCAAAATACCATGCCGAATATGACGACGGTGTATCACCGACTGACGTAAGACTGTTGTCAATACTTCTTAATGCACTTTCAAATTCCTCGTCAGTGATATTTCCGTTTCTGATTTCGTCAAGCTGACGAAGTATTTCGTCCTTAGCCTTTTCTATATTATTTCTTTCAACACCCACGTCAACCATAACTGTTCCCTTTGACTGAATAACCCTGCTTGCACAGTAATAGCAAAGACTGAGTTTTTCACGCACATTCATGAAAAGCTTTGATACGGGAGTTTCGCCCCATATAGTATTAAGCATCTTGACGGCATAGATATTATCACAGTCCGTCTTGAAATTCATAACCATTTTACACTGTCTTACATCAAATTCTTCCGATTCGGTAATAACTTCATTCTTGAGTGAACTCGGATTTTTCAATAAAGTTTTCTCGGGAACACGTTCTATCTTTGCAAAGTTTTCACGGAACATTTCCAGAACTGCCGTATTTTCTTCGGGAGCTATATAATGGATTTCCACTGGTGCGGTTTTCAGAAGATTCATATATGCAGAATAAGCACTTTCGGAAGTTACGGCTTCGGCAGTTTCCTTTGTACCGTAACTTGAAAATTCAGCAGGTTCACCTCTGAAAGCGGTTTTTGTTGCCTGTGAAATTGCATAGCCACGTTTATTGTTAATCTCGGCTTCTATACGGTCAAGAAGTTCATTTTTTGTAATTCTGAATGATTCTTCGTCAAATTTTCCTTCACTTGCATTCGGACTGAAAATACTGTCTCTTACAACAGAAAGCATTTCGCCCTCAATATCCTCGCCGTCGATTGCATAACGGTTCATAAGCCATGCGGAACTTATTCCGAGAATCTGCACGTCCCCTCTTTTTCCCGAAAATGAACTAAGTGAAGCACCATAAAGGGACGAAAGTTTTTCATTGAGTTCAGAAAAAGTTTTAAGACTGCTGTTAGAGTAAGTAATAACATCTGTACCCGTTAAATTGGCAGCAGCGGTATCTTCCGAAAGTTTTGTAATAAAACGCACCGTAAGGCAGGCTGTTTTGAATTTTTTATCAATAACCGACGTGAAACCAATATTTCCGGCAAGTTCGGTTCTGTTATATTTCATTATCTTACACTCCTATCAGATATATCTTTTTTATTAACTTACATT
>CAMWVV010000021.1 GCA_947177755.1 uncultured Ruminococcus sp.
TCCGAACACGGAAGTTAAGCTCATTGACGTTGATGATACTTGGTTGGCGACGACCCGGGAAAGTAGAACAATGCCGGCACTGTATTTAATCGGAAGTCTATTGGCTTCCGATTTTTTATTATATGTGCGTTAGTACAATGTTAGTACACCTTGCCCGCACGAGAGTGATACTGGTTCAATTCCAGTACGCACAACTGAAAGAAAGTCCATTCCCAATGAATGGGCTTTTTTATATATTCTTTAAAAAGCTGTATAACGAATAGATTTTTTGGTAATGTAAACATACTGTCAAGTGTCTATAGCTTATTTTTGCATAATTTAAAGCCAGTTAAAAGGGGATTATTTAAAAAAGTTTTTGTTGGTAATATATTTCTTGATTATTATTTAATCGGAAATGTTGAAATTCATATAAAATAAAAGACTGCCGAACTTAATCGACAGCCTTTTTTAAAGGATATAATAATTATTCGTTGATAGCAGTTACAACGCCTGAGCCAACTGTTCTGCCACCCTCACGGATAGCGAAACGGAGACCTTCTTCAATAGCGATAGGAGTGATAAGCTCAACGTCCATTGAAACGTTATCGCCAGGCATACACATTTCCTTATCAGCAGGGAGTGTAACAACGCCTGTAACGTCTGTTGTTCTGAAATAGAACTGAGGTCTGTAGTTGTTGAAGAACGGAGTATGACGACCGCCTTCTTCCTTCTTAAGAACGTAAACCTGACCAGCAAACTTAGTGTGGGGGTGAATTGAACCGGGCTTACAGAGAACCTGTCCTCTTTCAACCTGGTCTCTTGTGATACCACGGAGAAGAGCACCAACGTTGTCACCAGCTTCACAGAAGTCAAGAGTTTTTCTGAACATTTCAAGACCTGTAACAACTGTTGTCTGCTTTTCGTCGGAAAGACCAACGATTTCAACCTGTTCATTAACGTTGAGGCGACCTCTTTCAACTCTACCTGTAACAACAGTACCACGACCTGAAATTGTCATAGTATCTTCGATAGGCATAAGGAACGGCTTAGCGTCATCTCTTTCAGGGCTGGGAATGTATTCATCTACAGCGTTCATGAGTTCGATGATAGGAGCGTAAGCGGGGTCATTGAGGTCATCGGGAGCTTCGAGAGCCTTAAGAGCAGAACCCTTGATGATAGGAGTATCATCGCCAGGGAAGTCATAAGATGAGAGAAGGTCACGGATGTCCATTTCAACGAGTTCAAGAAGTTCTTCATCGTCAACCTGGTCAGCCTTGTTCATGAATACAACGATTGCAGGAACGCCAACCTGACGAGCAAGAAGGATATGCTCTCTTGTCTGAGCCATAGGACCGTCAGAAGCAGCACAAACGAGGATAGCACCGTCCATCTGAGCAGCACCTGTAATCATGTTCTTAACGTAGTCAGCGTGACCGGGGCAGTCAACGTGAGCATAGTGACGAGCATCTGTCTCGTACTCAACGTGAGCTGTGTTAATTGTGATACCACGCTCTCTTTCTTCGGGAGCCTTATCAATCATGTCATAAGCCTCATACTTAGCCTGACCCTTCATTGCGAGAGTCTTTGTGATAGCAGCAGTAAGAGTTGTCTTACCATGGTCAACGTGACCAATAGTACCAATGTTTACATGGGGTTTAGTTCTTTCAAATTTAGCCTTTGCCATTGGAAATTTCCTCCTTAAATAGAAAATACAGTAATCTGTATAATATATTATAACAGATTATTTTGATAAATTCAAGTGTTTTGAAGAAAAATATTCCTCAAAACACAAGATTTTTCATTAGTTTTTGCCTCTGTTTGCCATAATCTTTTCAGCAATGCTCTTCGGAACTTCAAGATAGCTGTGGGGTTCCATAGTGTACTGACCACG
This sequence comes from uncultured Ruminococcus sp., assembly GCA_947177755.1. Taxonomy (GTDB): domain Bacteria; phylum Bacillota; class Clostridia; order Oscillospirales; family Ruminococcaceae; genus Ruminococcus. The sequence continues at coordinate 1,871 of CAMWVV010000021.1, forward strand.
ACCCTGAGTATTTGAGCGGAGGTCGCTTGTATAGCCGAACATTTCAGCAAGCGGAACAAGAGCATCAACCTGAACAGTGCCAGTTCTTGATTCCTGTCCCTGAATCTGACCACGGCGTGAGCTGAGGTCGCCTATAACTGTACCTGTGTAGTCGTCAGGAACAATAACAGCAACTTTCATGATAGGCTCCATGAGTACGGGGGTAGCCTTTTCCATAGCTTCCTTGAATGCCATTGAGCCTGCAATCTGGAATGCCATTTCAGATGAGTCAACTTCGTGGTATGAACCGTCATAGAGTTCAACCTTGATGTCAACAACTTCATATCCTGCGAGGATACCCGATTTCATAGCACCCTGAATGCCCTTGTCAACAGCGGGGATATATTCCTTCGGAATAGCACCGCCGACAACGGAGTTCTTGAACTCATAGCCCTTGCCTGATTCGTTGGGTGATACACGGATTTTAACATGACCGTACTGACCCTTACCGCCTGACTGACGAGCGTATTTCTTGTCAATATCAGCAGTGCCTTTGATAGTTTCCTTAAAGGCAACCTGAGGAGCGCCTACATTAGCTTCTACCTTAAATTCACGGAGAAGTCTGTCAACGATGATATCAAGGTGAAGTTCGCCCATACCTGCGATAATAGTCTGACCTGTTTCCTCATCAGTCCATGTCTTGAAAGTCGGGTCTTCTTCAGCAAGCTTTGCGAGAGCGATACCCATCTTTTCCTGACCTGCTTTAGTCTTAGGCTCGATAGCGAGCTGGATAACAGGCTCGGGAAATTCCATAGATTCGAGAATAATGGGGTGTTTTTCATCACAGAGAGTATCACCTGTGGTTGTATTCTTAAGACCTACAGCAGCGGCGATGTCACCTGAATAAACTGTAGTGAGGTCTTTTCTGTGGTTTGCGTGCATCTGAACGATACGTCCGAATCTCTCACGGTTGTCCTTGGTAGCATTAAGAACGGTGTCACCCTGATTGATTACACCCGAGTAAACACGGAAGAATGCAAGCTTGCCAACAAAGGGGTCGGTTGCAATCTTGAATGCGAGAGCGGAGAACGGTTCTTCGTCGGAAGAAGGTCTTTCTTCTTCTTCGTCTGTATCAGGGTTTACGCCCTTGATAGCAGGAACGTCAAGCGGAGAAGGCATATAGTCGATGATAGCATCAAGAAGCTTCTGAACGCCCTTGTTTTTATATGAAGTACCGCAAGTAACGGGTACCATAGTGTTAGCGATAGTGGACTTTCTGATACAAGCCTTGATTTCTTCCTGAGTGAGTTCCTCACCGTCAAGATACTTCATCATAAGCTCTTCGTCCATTTCGGCAACGTGTTCAACCATATCGTCGTGATACTGCTGAGCTTTTTCCTGCATATCCTCGGGAATATCTTCAACACGGATATCTTTTCCGAGGTCATCATAATAAATGTAAGCTTTCATTTCAACGAGGTCAATGATACCTTTGAAATCGTCTTCAGCACCGATAGGGAGCTGAATCGGAACAGCATTACACTTAAGTCTGTCTTTCATCATGCCAACGACACGATAGAAGTCAGCACCCATAATGTCCATTTTATTTACATAAGCCATACGGGGTACTTTATAGTTATCAGCCTGTCTCCAGACGGTTTCAGACTGAGGCTCAACACCGCCCTTTGCACAGAGAACTGTTACAGAGCCGTCGAGTACACGAAGTGAACGTTCAACTTCAACTGTGAAGTCAACGTGACCGGGTGTATCAATGATGTTAAGTCTGTGGCCTGCCCAGTAGCAAGTTGTAGCAGCAGAAGTAATTGTGATACCTCTTTCCTGCTCCTGTGCCATCCAGTCCATAGTAGCGCTTCCCTCATGTGTTTCACCGATTTTGTGGTTAACACCCGTATAATAAAGGATACGCTCTGTGGTTGTGGTCTTACCTGCGTCAATGTGAGCCATTATGCCGATATTTCTTGTATTTTCAAGTGAACAATCTCTTGACATAATAATCCTCCTTTAAGACGCTTACCAGCGGTAGTGAGCAAACGCCTTGTTTGCTTCTGCCATTTTGTGTGTATCGTCACGCTTCTTGCAAGCACCGCCTGTGCCGTTGAGAGCGTCGAGGATTTCACCGGCAAGTCTTTCTTTCATAGTTTTTTCGTTTCTCTCTCTGGAATACTTAGTAATCCATCTGAGACCGAGAGTCTGTCTTCTTTCAGGTCTAACCTCCATAGGCACCTGATAAGTTGCACCGCCGAGACGGCGAGCCTTTACTTCGAGTTCAGGCATAATATTTTCCATAGCCTGTTCAAAAACTTCAAGAGCGTCCTTGCCTGTCTTTTCAGCTACGATTTCAAAAGCACCGTAAACAATTTTCTGAGCAACGCCCTTTTTACCGTCGAGCATTATATTGTTGATGAGACGTGTAACAAGCTTTGAATTGTATACAGGGTCCTGTAATACATCACGCTTTGCGATATTACCTCTTCTTGGCATTTTCGCTTCCCTCCTTCACATAGATTCATGAATTCATAGGTACTCGTACCGACCGATTACTGTCCTGACGGGACAAACTTCACCGGTCAGGTGCGTCAGAATGCAGAGGATTTCATAAAAATCTATATAAAATCTCCGCATTATCTGCGGTAGTAGTTATCCTATTTAAAAATTACAGCAGTTTAACGACCTGCAAAAGTCAGTTTTCAGAAGAAAAAAATTACTTCTTCTTAGGTCTCTTTGCACCGTACTTTGAACGAGCCTGAGCACGATTTGCAACACCCTGAGCGTCGAGAGTACCTCTGATGATGTGGTAACGCACACCAGGGAGGTCCTTAACACGTCCGCCTCTGATAAGAACGACACTGTGTTCCTGAAGATTGTGACCGATACCGGGGATGTAAGATGTTACTTCATAGCCGTTTGTGAGCTTAACTCTGGCAATTTTTCTCATAGCTGAGTTAGGCTTTTTAGGTGTAGCAGTTCTTACAGCAGTACAAACGCCTCTTTTCTGAGGTGAACTCTGGTTAGTCTGAACCTTCTTCTTTGCATTGTAGCCCTTCTGAAGAGCCGGAGCTGTGGACTTAACCTCCAGGTCTTTTCTGCCCTTACGAACGAGCTGATTAAATGTAGGCATATTCTTCCTCCTTTTCCTGAAAATTGATGTGTCTGCAATAACACACTTATATATTATAACCAAAAAAATACGGCTTGTCAAGTGTTTCACTCAAAAAAGCCGTAATTTTCTCAATATTTTGTTATATTTCCCATGAAATAAGCTGTTTGCAGTTCAGAACTTAGATATTATGAGTAAAAAGCCAGTTTTCCAGTGTATCAGTTCCGCTTGTTGAGACATACGCATAATACATCAGTATGAGAGAAGCGTCGACTGAATCAGTGTAGCCGTCTTTGTTAAGGTCAGCTGATTTCTTATGATTTTCGTCAAAACTGCCGATATTTCCGGTTGAAAGCTTTGCATATTCTATAAGCACGGCAGCAGCGTCAACAGTATCAATCAGACCGTCGCCGTTTAAGTCACCTAAAGTAATTTCGGGTTCAGAAACAGTCACATCAAAGAAATTTTCGCCATAAAGACCGTTTATATCTTCTCTTAAATATATTCTGTAAGTACCTGCCTTTGTATTGTCAAAAGCGGAAGTATCAACACGGCTGTTGTAAATCATATCATAAGGAACGCTGTTGAAAGGCGTTCCGTCAGCTTTTACGCCCTCTGAATGCCATTTACCGCCTGATAGGTCTAATTCTTCACCTATGATATAGGCGGTTTTAGTAGGCAGGGAATCAATAGTGACGTTGATATATGCGTTTGCTGTAGTAGCTGTTGTTGTTGTGGATTCGGTTGTAGTAGTGGTATCGGGTTCGTTTACAGTCACTTCAAAATAATTTTCGCCGTATAATGTTTCGTCAAGTAATGCTTTGTCAAAGAAATCCACTGAAACTCTTATATATATTCTGTAAGTACCTGTTTTTGAACTGTCAAATTCAGATGTATCAATATATTCGTTTTCAGTCATATTAACAGGCTTGTGTCCATAGCCAGTACCGTTTGAAAACATTCCTTCATAAGAAAATGTACCGCCTGAGAGGTCTAATTCTTCACCGACTGTATAGGCTGTTTTTGTCGGATAGGAATCAATAATTACATTAAGATATGATGATACTGTAGTAGTTGTCGTAGCAGTGGTGGTTGTTGAAGTTTCTGTTGTGGTAGTTGTTTCTGTAGTAGTGGTATCGGGTTCGTTTACAGTCACTTCAAAATAATTTTCGGCATACATATTTTCATAGTTCACTCTTATGTAAATTCTGTAAGTTCCTGCTTTTGTATTGTCAAATTCAGAAGTATCAACATTTTCATCGTCAGACATAAAGTAGTGGATGCTCCTAAATCGTCTGCCGTATGAATCTACGCCCTCAGAATGAAACTTACCGCCGGAGAGGTCTAATTCTTCGCCGACTGTATAGGCTGTTTTTGTCGGATAAGAATCAATAATTACATTAAGATATGTTGATACTGTAGTTGTAGTAGTTGTTGTTGTGGTAGTTGTTGGTGTAGTAGTTGTGGTGGTTGTAGTAGTTTGTGTAGTTGCAGGTGTTGTTGTCTGCGTTGTACCGGCTGAACCGCCTACAGTAATACGTCCCATAAGGAAAGTAGGAGAGTAACGGCTTCCCGTAGAAGCAGTACAGGACATTGCGGTAGTTACCCATTTAAAGTCATATGTCTGCGGAGTACAGTTTTCCGAAACGTGCAGATTTATTGTTGCAACTGTACCGCTTTCATTGAGTGAGCCTCCGCTTGATATTGTGAAGTTCAGGGAATTTCCTGATACTATATATTCCACAGAGCCGTTGAACATAGGGGAACTGTCCGACATTCCCGTAACTTCAAAGCCGTCGGGAATTGTGAGGATAATATTTTCAAGACTGTTAATTGCAACAGGATTTATTGCTTTTATGTCAAGCTGTAAGTCCTGTCCTGCCGATACCTGCATATTATCCATGAAAAAGGTCATTTTATTCAGTGATTTGGGATTCTGTTCGGGAATTGCCTGATAGTCTGCATATACAGATGCAGTTGTCATGCACATCAGCGTCATAAGAAAACTGAGCATGACGGAGAGTAATTTTCGGGTTTGGGTTTTCATAAATTAAAACCTCCTTTTAGTGTTTTTTTGATGCAAACAGCATTATGAGCGGATAAATTTCGAGCCTGCCTATAAGCATATCAAAGCAGAGTACGATTTTTGAGAAAGAAGTGAGACCGCCTAAATTTCCGGCAGTTCCGAAACGTCCTACACCGAAGCCGATATTATTCATACAGGTTATTACGGCGGAAGCGGATTCTTCAATGGAGTAACTGTCAAGAGTAATCAGAAGAAGTGAAAAAGCAAGTATAATCATGAACAGTATGAAATACGACGATACACCACGCACAACATCATTTTCAACGGGTTTTCCGTCCATCTTGACGGTAGCGACAGCACGGGGATTAACAATATATTTGAGTTCCTTTATACCTGTCTTGAAAAGAATCAGTATTCTTGAAACTTTCATACCACCGCCCGTTGAACCTGCACACGAACCCACGAACATAAGCAGGGTAAGAAGTGTTTGTGAGAATACAGGAAACTGTGATGTATCAGTGGTTGCGAATCCTGCGGAAGTTATAGTTGACGCTACCATAAAGAAAGAATGTCTGAGAGCTTCACCGACTGAACCGAAAATCTTCATTGTGTTTATTGTTATGATAACGGTTGCTGTCAGAATAATTCCGAAATATGTTCGGGCTTCTTCATTTTTGAATGCAGGTGAAAATTTCTTTATAAGCATATAGTAATAAAGATTGAAATTTACACCGAAAAGAATTATAAAAACTGCTATTACCATTTCAATATAAACACTGTTGTAATGTGCTATACTGTCGCTCCATATTGAGAAACCACCCGTGCCAGCAGAAGAACAGGCGTGTATTATTGAATCATAAAGGGGCATACCGCCGAAGAGGAGCATTATTGTTTCAAGAACGGTAAGGGATATATATATTACATAGAGTATTCTTGCGGAAAATCTTGACTTTGAAACAAGTTTGCCCGCTTTCGGTCCTGCACATTCTGCTCTCATCATGTGCATTGTGCGTGAGTCGTTGCTTGACATGATTGCAAGAACAAACATAAGTATTCCCATTCCGCCTATCCAGTGGGTGAACGCTCTCCAGAACAGGCAGGATTTCGACATGGATTCAACGTCACTGAGGATTGTTGCACCTGTTGTTGTGAAACCTGAAACCGTTTCAAAAAGAGCGTCGGCGAAATCTGGAATTTCGCCTGAAATTACAAACGGAACTGCTCCTATTATGGACATGGTTATCCATGATGCCGCAACGCTTACAAAGCCCTCCATTGAGAAAATTGAATTATCTTTCGGTTTTTTTACCGTAAGTGAAAAAGAAACTACCATGAGCGCAATAAACGGGATTCCGAAAGAAGACACAACGTGTTCTTCACCGTAAATGAATCCGACTATTATGGGAAGAAGCATAAAAAGTCCGACACCTTTTAAAATCTGTCCCATAATATATAAAATCATTCTGTAATTCATATTTCAGTCTCCGAATACCTCATTATTCAAAAATATTTTTCAGGTCGCTGAAACCCTTTGTTGTCGTTATTATTACAACACTGTCATTGAGTTTAAGACAGTCGTCGCCCTTTGGAATAATCAGCTCGTTTCCTCTTACGATACTTGCAATCAGTATGCCTTTTTTGAGTTTAAGCTTTTTGAGGGGGGTATTAAGATATGATTTGTCGTCACGGATTACAAATTCAATAGCTTCAAGACGGTTATTTACAAGACGATAAAGAGTGGTTATATTATTTCCCTTTGCGTTCTGCTTTGCACGTACATACTGTAAAATCTGATTTACAGTGATTGACTTCGGTGATATTATACTGTCAAGGGAAAGTGTGTCTGAAAGCTGAATTAGATTCATTCTGTTTACTTTTGTGACAACCTTTTCAACGCCGTTATTCTTTGCAAGGAGTGAAAGCAGGATATTTTCCTCATCAATTCCCGTAAGAGTTACAACAGCGTCTGCATCGTATACACGTTCACCCTCTAAAACGTCGTGGTCTGTACCGTCTGCACATGATATATTTACCTTGTTGAGACGCTGGCTGAGTTCAAGACATCTGTTGTAGTCGATTTCTATGATTTTTACCTTGATACCCATTTCAATAAGCTGTTGTGCGAGATGATAAGCCACACGTCCTCCGCCTATGAGAACAGCCGACTTTACACGCTTTTCACGGTATGCCGCACTTATGCTCTTGAAAAATTTCACCATTGCACTGTGGGAAGCTGTCATGTGAATCTTGTCGCCTGCACGGAGCATGAAGTCACCGTTAGGGATAATAATTTCATTGTTTCTTTGTACCGCACATATAAGAACATCAAGACGCAGCCTTCTTGAAAGATGATTCAGAACAACGCCGTCGAGAATACTTCCGCTTGTTATTCTTATTTCTGCGAGGTCAACACGTCCCTTTGCAAATGATTCAATATTTATTGCCTCGGGATAACGGAGTACTTTTGCAATTTCATTGGCTGCATTGTAGTCAGGGTTTACCATCATGCTTATTTTTAGATTGTCACGCATAAAGACAAGCTGTTTGTCAAATTCGGGATTTCTGACACGTGCAATACAATGACGTGCATTGAGTTCCTTTGCAATAAGACATGAAAGTATATTTACTTCGTCCGAGTTTGTAACTGCAATGAAAATGTCCGTTTTCCCCACGTTTGCTTCTTCGAGAATACTTGTTTGCAGGCAGTTTCCTGTTATTCCCATAACATCATGGTCGTTTACAACGTCTTCTATTTTTCCTTCGCTTGTGTCGATTACTGTCACATTGTGTTCTTCGCTGAGTACGTCCGCAAGCATACCGCCGACTTTTCCGCACCCTACAATGATAATGTCCATAATTCCTCCATTGATTATATAGAATTTAGAGTTTACAATACTTATAATACTCCAACTTAATTATAAACCTGCTGTGATATTTTGTCAATAGAAAAATTATATATATGGCTTTAAGGGATTATTCCTGAATACTGAAAATTTCCTCATATGATACATTGAGAATCTTTTTTATAAGAATGATTTCGTCTGGATAAAGATGACGTTGACCGACCTCAATCTTTGCAACAGCACTTCTTGTGATGTCACAGCCATTGAGTTGAAGCTGTTCTGCAAGATATTCCTGTGTTCTGCCGTTTTTTTCACGGAGATATCTTATATTGTTTCCTACCTGTAATTCAATTTTTTTGTTCATTATAAACAAATCCTTTCATATAATTTCTATACTTTATAAATTAAAAAAGTATTGACATTATTATAGATTTGTTTTATAATATGATTGCACCTATATAAGTGCAAAAGAATAAATAGAGAAGGGAGGTATGTATATGAGAAGAGTCCAAATACCATATTGTGGCAGATATGAGGCAAACGAACATAGTGAAGAGTGTAAACATTGTTCATATTTTGATGGTGATTATTGTGATTATTGGGATATTCATTCACCAAATGATTGTCCGTCTTGTAATGGAAGTGGATATGATTCAGACGGTGGACAATGTGAAGACTGCTATGGTACTGGTGAAAAGCAAATATAAAGAAGTAAATCCTCGCTTGTTATTATAAACTGTAACAGGGAGGATTTTTTTATTTAAAATATTGGGATAACGACAGATTATTCAGAGCATTTTGAAGAAGTGTTGACATATCTGTAAATTTATTCTATAATAGAGTTATAAATTAATCAGGAGGGGAAATGTATGCCGAAAATACCGGATATTCCGCTTGACAAGGCTGTAAAGGCAGGAAAAAACGCCCTTGAACAGCTTGAAAAAAGCGGACAGGAAAAGAAAGTTGTCGATGTGGTTTCAAAGAAAACTGGAATCAGCGAAAAGACAATAAATTCCGCACTGAAAACAGTAAAAGACATGAAATAAAGAAATCCGACTGAAATATATTTCAGTCGGATTCTTTTCTTAAAGTATAAAGCAGATAAGTCCCGAACAGCCCTCATTAATGACACGTTCAAGGGTTTCCTGCAATTTAATTCTTGCGTCAACGGGCATTTTGTAGAGTTTGTTGTGAAGACCTTCGTTGACAAGTTCATGAAGTGATTTTCCGAAAATATTACTTTCCCATATTTTAGCGGGATTATCGTCGAAACCGTCAAGCAGGTACATAACAAGTTCTTCGGACTGTCTTTCTGTGCCTACAATTGGGCTTACAGTTGTATTTATATTGGCTTTCATGAGGTGGAGCGACGGAGCGGTTGCCTTGAGTTTTACACCATATTTTCCGCCCTGCTTGATAATCTTCGGTTCTTCGAGGGTAAGCTCTTCTATTTCAGGCATTACTATGCCATAGCCTGTCGCCTCTACTTCTGCTAAAGCGGGTTCTATACGCTGATATTTACGGCGTATGTCATTTAGTTCCATAAGCAGCGGCATCAGGTCGCTTTCGCTTTCTATTTCAATACCTGTTGTTTCGCCGAGAATCTTATAGAAAAGACTGCTGTCAAGTTCGGCAGTAATAGTCACAGAACCGCTTCCCAAATCCATTGCCGAAATTTCAGCATTTATTATGTGTGGACACTGTGACATTGCTTCAACAGCAGTTTCAGCCTCACGTACAAGTTTTATATCCTTAGCGGCATTTCTTATACAGTCAAGAATTTCAGTTTTAAGCCAGTGACCTTTTTCGAGGGAATTTATCCAGCGTGCAGTACGGATATTTATTTCTTTAATCGGGAAAGAAAAAAGTATCTCTCTCATTATGTCACGTATATCGGATTCGTCAAGGTCGAGACAGCTGACGGGTATTACTTTAGCATCATATCTGTCTGTAAGGCGTGATGCCAGATTCTTTGCTTCCTGAGATGACGGATTAACGGTATTAAGTATCACAACAAATGGTTTACCAAGTTCTTTTAGTTCACGGATAACACGTTCTTCACATTCCTCGTATTCAGAACGTGGAATATCCGAAATAGTGCCGTCTGTGGTGACAACAAGCCCTATTGTAGAATGGTCTGTAATTACTTTCTGCGTACCGATTTCGGCAGCCATATTGAACGGTATTTCCTCATCAAACCATGATGTCATGACCATTCGGGGCATTTCATTTTCTATGTAGCCCAGTGAACTCGGTACAATATATCCCACGCAGTCTATTAAGCGGACGTTCATTGTCGCACCGCTTCCCAGATTTACTTCAACAGCATCTTCTGGTATGAATTTAGGTTCTGTGGTCATGATAGTTTTTCCTGCGGCAGACTGCGGTAATTCGTCTACAGCACGCTCACGCTTAAATTCGCTTGTTATATTCGGAATTACCAGCGATTCCATGAAACGCTTTATAAAAGTGGATTTTCCCGTCCTTACAGGACCTACCACGCCTATATAAATATCGCCGTTTGTTCTTTCAGCGATATTTGTGTAAATATCTTTAACCATGTCTTTCTCCTTTTTTATCATGTGACAATAGGTATTAACAGCATACCGCCTGATTCCAGTCTTTCGCCTGCAAGGTCATTTTCTTCTATTACAGCGTTGACGCTTGTGCTGTAACGTTTTGCAATGTCCCACACTTCTTCGTTTTCAGTACCGAAATAAAGCTTTATCGCATAATCACCGTCACGCTGTTTTTTTACCGAATCGTCAACGGAAATTTCCGTGAGGGCATTTATTGAAGAACAGCTGTAGACGGAAATCACAGCTGAAATATCTGATTTTGCGGAAAGTATTCCCTCTGATGATATATTATATGAAACCTCCCTGACATTTATTTCAGCGGAAACGGTACAGCCTGAAAGATTGTCGGGAATATTTATAGTTTCTTCAAAAGCCTCGTCTTTATCGGGCATAATTATCATTCCTGCGTTGTCCCTTGCCGCCATTGAGTATGTGAGCATACCGCTTATTATGACTGATTTTCCGTCATCGGAAAGTCTTGTATTTATGTTTTTCGGTGTACACCACATTGAATAGATTGTCTGCGGAACGTTTTCGCCCTCACTGATTTTGGCGGAATGTCTGAAACTTTCGTCGTATATGACGGGTATCTGTTCTGCTTTTATTTCAGAAACAAGAATACTGCACGGATAAACAGTTGAGAAAGCGTCCGTGCCGAGCATAACGGAAGCTGTTTTGACTGCACGGCATATAAGTCTTAATTCAATTTCACATTTTATAATTCGGTTTTCGGCGTTTTTGTCCGCAGACGGCGTTATATCACAGCTTACGACTTCGGGAATGACAGTACATTCAAATGAATCGTCAATGCCGTCTATATCAATAATCTGACTGTAAGAGAGTGAGAAAGATAATGGCTCAACTGCTCCCGAGCCGTCTTTTTCACAGGAATAAAGCAGTTTCATTTCTACTGTACCTTTTGCCAGAAGTTTTCCTGAAATCATTTTCTTTTCACATTCGGGAGAAGCACAGCGTATATTTATTATATTCATGACGGGTGGCTGAGCTGCTGAAATTTCGATTTCCTCATTGAGTTGTAGTGTTTTTTCCGCCGAGATTTTTTTTGCGGCAAATCTTACAGGTTCTTTTTTTACCTGTATATTCATGCCGAATGCATCGGATATAACTTCCTGAGCTGTTTCGCCATTCACTGATATTTTTACTGATACCGCTCCTCTGAGGTCAAGACGGCGTTTATTTACGGCACGGAAATTAATATGGTCTGTTTTCGGTGTAAGCCTTGCCGTAAGGTTTTCACCGCTTCTGTTCAGTTCGACAGTCTTTGAAAAATTCTGCCTCTGCGTTACGCATTGCAATGCAGAACCGCCCTCACTGCAATATAAAATTCTTATATCGCATCTGAGTTCATAGGAAATTCTGTCGTCTGTTATGGAATATCCGCTGATTACAGGAACAACCTCACAGCGTACCAGACGGAAAATATCGGGGTAATAATCGGGAAGAATGTAATCCAGTTCCACACTCTGCTCCTGAACACCGTCATAAACGTTTTCGGCAGCGGGAACGGTTTCCCTGTTAATCTTAAAATCCATATATAGCCTCCTTGAAAATTGCTTTGTGACATTATATTCACTGTTAAGTACAAGTATTCCGCTTGCAATTTTTTTGCAGATACGCTATAATATATATACTATCCATAAAGAAAGGAAATTACTATGAACAAAAAAGAAACTGCGGAAATCAAAAAAAATTTTTCCGACAAGAGCGGTTTTTTCATAATGGAAAAAATTCTGACCGCTTTTGTCGATGCTGAGAAGAATGTACGCTATAATCATGTAAATTCGTGTCTTACCATGCCGACGGAGGAACACGATGTTTACAGTGAAACGCTTAAAAAAGTACTTAATACAAACGTCGGCAAGGCATTTGTGGAATATGAGTTCCCGAATGAAGCATATGACGAGGGAAAACCTCAGAATATACTTTATACTCTTCTTAAGTCCGAATTAAAGGACGAGCAGGCGTGTGAAAATTTCGTGAACCATATAGCAGAAAACTTTGTCTATGCAGGACCTTATGCCGTAATCACGGCTTACTGCTGTTATACAATACGCAGAAAAGACAAAAACGACGATTTCGCCGACGGTGAGGACGAAATATACCGCTATATCCTTACGGCAATATGTCCCGTGAATACAGGCAGTGACGGCTTTGTTTTCGACTCTTTCAACAACGAAATTGTCAAGAAGCTTAATACCGAGCTTATCATAAGCAAAGCACCTACAGACGGCTTTCTTTATCCTGTTTTCAGCAACAGAAGTACAGACGTTAACCATGTTATGTACTATTCAAAAAAGGCTAACGACCCTAATATATCAATGGTTGAAGACGTTCTGGGCTGTACGTTTATTATGTCTGCCGAAAACGAAAAGGCAAGTTTTCAGAAAATACTAAGAAACGTAGTCGGTGACGACCTTGATTATATGCTTATAAAAACGGTCAACGAAAAAATTCAGGAAGTTGTTGATGAAAACAAGAACGATACCGACAAAGCTGTTATTGACGATTCAAAGCTGAAAAACATTCTTACAGATGTCGGAGTATCTGAAGAACGTATACAGATGGTTGAACCCGTATACGAAAAAGTCTGCGGCGACGCACCTCTTACCGCTTCTAATCTTGTCGAGAATAAGACTGTGCTTTCTTCGGCAGGAATTACTGTAAACATAAAGCCGTCCGCAAGTGACAAAATCCGCACAAGCGTTGTTGACGGAAGAAGGTGTCTGCTTATTGACATTGACGACCCGACTATTGAAATAAACGGTCTGCCTGTTAATTTAAGTTAAATAAAAAAGCCTGATTGTATAAATCAGGCTTTTGATATTTTCAGTACATTTCCTGTTCAAGAGTTTTGAATAAGTCAGTTTCAAAAAAATCAGTAATGGTAATACCGAAACCGTCGCAGAGTTTCTTTATAGTAATGATTCCTATATTTTTTGCTTTGTGATTGACAATATCGTTGACTGTAGACTGTGTTACGCCCGAAAGCGTGGAAAGTTTGTTGACTGTAAGGTTGTTTTCCCTACAAAGTTCAAGAATCCTGTGGGCAACTGCATCTGAGATATTCATATTAATGCTATCCTTTCATGTGAAAATTACATAAATAATGATAGCATTTTTTGTACAAAATAATCGTCGGTAAACCGTTGACTTTTTCAGCAGGTTGTGATATAATAAGTTAACGGTTAACCGTTGACTATCGGATTACTGTTTCGGTAGAGCAGTATAGACAGAGATAATCCGGTGTTTTTTAAAAGGGGGGAAAGCCGTTTGCTCGTGAAATAGGGATTTATTTTCAGTAGAAAGACTGCTGGGATATGTTGTGCATATCTCGGCAGTCTTTTTGTGCATAAAAAAAGTTCGGAAATGAAACCGAACTTTTTATATATTTATTTACTTTATAACTCTTACTTTTATAATGCCGTCAATAGCCTTGATGTCATTTACAACAGCGTCTGTGACATCACCGATAACGTCCATCATTGTATAAGCGAAATCTTTCTTGCTTGCGTTCACCATGTTTTCGATATTAAGACCCTCGTCACCAACAGCCTTAGTGATAGAAGAAATGAGTGAAGGTACGTTCTTGTGGATTACACAAACCTTAGTACCTGTTGCGGTCATTGAAGCGTTAGGAAGATTTACACTGTTTCTAATATTGCCGTTTTCGATATAGTCGATAAGTTCGTTTGCAGCCATAACAGCACAGTTGTCTTCACTTTCGGGAGTAGATGCACCGAGATGAGGAAGAACAATTATATTTTCAACACCTAAAACAACATCATCAGCGAAATCGGTAACATATTTTGCAACCTTGCCGTCTGCGATAGCCTTGACAACTGTTTCACTGTTGATGAGTTCGCCTCTTGCAAGGTTGATAAGACGTACGCCGTCTTTCATCATGGAAATCTGTTCAGCATCGATTGTGTTCTTTGTCTGAGGAGTGTACGGCATATGAATTGTGATATAGTCACTGTTTTTGTAGATGTCGTTAATGTCTGCTACAACCTTTACGGAAGAGTCAAGAAGTACAGCATTATTTACAGAAAGATACGGGTCATATCCGATAACTTTCATACCGAGAGCAACGGCAGTGTTGGCAATTTTACCGCCGATAGCACCAAGACCGATAATACCGAGTGTCTTACCCAGAATTTCAGGACCTGCAAACTTTGATTTACCGCCCTCAACTGTCTTTGGAGCGTCGGGAGTGCCTTTGAGTGAAGCAGCCCATGCAGCAGCCTCAGTGATTTTTCTTGAAGCAAGAAGCAAAGCACAGATAGCCAGTTCCTTAACGGCGTTCGAGTTAGCACCAGGGGTATTGAATACACAGATGCCCTCTTCTGCACATCTTTCAACAGGAATATTGTTTACGCCTGCACCTGCTCTTGCAATTGCAAGAAGATTGTCACCAAACTGCATATCGTGCATTTTTGCACTTCTGACCATAATAGCGTCGGGATTTTCGGGGGAATCGGAAACGGCATACTTGCTCTTGTCAAAAATATCCGTACCGATTGCGGAAATTTTATTCAGTGTCTGGATATTGTACATTGTAAAAACCTCTTTCTTAAACTGAGATATAGAATACTGTCATAATAACAGCAAACAGAATCAGTATAATTCCACCGAAAAGGCTGATACTTGTTTTAATAACAGTCTGTTTCATACGATGATTTTCAAGATAGCATTCCTTTGGATTGTCACCGAAAAATGAAACAGTGAGTTCTCCGCCTATATCAAATTCAGGGTTATCTTTTAAAGATATTTTCGGTATGCTTGAATTAACTGGTGCTGTTATGACAGTGCCTTTTTTGTTTTTAAATTCAACGACAGGGGTAACCATGCCACAGGCGTGGTTAAGAATAACCATATACCCTATACTTTTCGGGAACTGATGTTCTACAACCCTGCCAGTTGAAAACTGTCTGTTGGAATATTTTGTTTTATTCTCCAATATACCATAAGCCGTAAATACACAACCCATGAGGAGAACAATAAATATCAACGACATAATCAAGCGTTTTCAGCTTCAAATTTCTTCATAAATTCAACAAGCTTTTCAACACCCTCGATAGGCATAGCATTGTAGATAGATGCTCTCATACCGCCTACAGTTCTGTGACCCTTAAGGTTCTCAAAACCTGCTGCCTTAGCTTCTGCAACAAATTTCTTGTCAAGTTCGTCGTTGCCTGTAACAAAAGGTACATTCATAAGTGAACGGTCTTCGGGAGTAACAGTACCCTTAAAGAGTTTGCTTTCATCGAGGAAGTCATAAAGAATCTTTGCTTTCTTTTCGTTGTGAGCTTTCATAGCCTCAAGACCGCCCATCTTCTTAATCCACTTGAATACTTTACCACATATATAGATACCATAGCAGGGAGGAGTATTATAAAGTGAATCGTTGTCAGCCTGAACTTTCCAGTCCATCATTGTGGGAGTGTAGGGCTTTGCAGGACCGTCAGCAATAAGGTCTTCACGTACGATTACAATCTGAACGCCCGAAGGACCTACATTTTTCTGCACACCGCCGTGAATAACACCGTACTTTGTAACGTCTACAGGCTCAGAAAGGAAGCATGACGAAAGGTCAGCGACAAGCTCCTTGCCCTTAGTGTTCGGGAGTGTTTTAAACTTTGTGCCGTATATTGTGTTGTTTTCGCAGATGTAAACATAGTCTGCATCATCAGGAATATCAAGGTCTGAACAGTCGGGGATATAAGAAAAAGTCTTGTCTGCGGAAGATGCAACTTCTACAGCCTCGCCGTACTTCTTAGCCTCCTGAAAAGCTTTTTTTGCCCACTGACCTGTGATGATATATGCAGCCTTTCCGTTCTTCATGAGATTCATTGGAACGCCTGCAAAAAGGAGCGAATCACCGCCCTGTAAGAAGAGGACTTTGTAGTTATTGGGGATATTCATAAGGTCACGTAAATCCTGCTCAGCTTCCTTGATGATAGTATCATAGGCTTTTGAACGATGCGACATCTCCATAACTGACATACCCGTATCCTTGTACTCAATCATTTCGTCCCTTGCTTCCTGAAGAACTTCTTCGGGAAGTACAGCAGGACCAGCACTGAAGTTGTAAACTCTGCTCATTTTTAAAACCTCCAAAAATAATATATAAAATAATATAGTGTTGCCATACATTTACAATTATACTATTTTTGATAGAATAAGTCAATATATACACCGATTTTTTTTAAGAAATGTTTCCTTTGGCTTACTTGACTTATGATAAAATTTTTTATATAATATAAACAAAAAATAAAAGAGGTGTTTTTTATGAAGTTGTATTTTCTTATTCTGACTGATACGGAGCTTTCATATGACAATTATTCAGAGGATTTCGCAATAGGTTTTTTTGATAGCATGGACAAAGCCGAAAAAACAGCGGAATATTATCTTAATAATGTAACGGGTTTTTGTAAATTTCCGTGTACATACAGAATTATTGAAAAAAATTTAATCGGAAGTGAGAAAAATTTAAAGGGCATTTATATTGTACAGGGGTGGAATATAAATGAAAATCTTGATGAGGTAGATATTATAGAAAGTCAGTGCTTCGCAAGTGAGTGTGACGCACTGTCTGAACTGGAGATTATGAAAGAAAAATATCCGAGAGACGAGTGGGCGTTTAATTATTGGACTATAGGCGAAACTGAGTGGAAAGAGGGGTTCTGCCGTTGGTGCAACGGAGAGTGGGCGGACTGAAATAAAAGAGGACGTAAAATAAAATTACGTCCCTTGAAAATTTTTTACTTTACTTCAACAGTCCAGCCGAAAGTATCTTCAATGCGACCCCACTGGATTCCCGTCATTGTATCATAGAGCATCTGAGAGATATTGCCTATTTTGTTGTCGTTGATTTCCATAACCTTATCGCCCCACTTGAGATGACCTACAGGGGAAATAACGGCAGCCGTACCTGTTCCGAAAACTTCATTAAGCTTTCCGGCATCGTAAGCGTCGGCGATTTCCTGAATGGTGATTCTCCTTTCCTCTACTTCAATGCCCTTTGATTTGCACACTTCGATAGCGGATTTTCTTGTGATACCCGGAAGAATACTGCCCTGCAACACAGGCGTAACAACCTTGCCGTCGATTACAAAGAAGATATTCATTGCACCTACTTCTTCTATGTACTTCTGTTCAACGCCGTCGAGCCAGAGAACCTGAGAATAATTCTGCTTGTGGGCTTCGTCCTGACCGATAAGTGAAGCGGCGTAGTTACCGCCAGTTTTTGCATAGCCCATACCGCCACGTACTGCACGGACATATTTGTTTTCAACATAGATATTTACAGGATTGAGACCGCTTTCATAGTAAGCACCTGACGGTGAAAGAATAATCATGAAGTAATACTGTTCACCGGGTTTAACGCCTAAAAATGGGTCAACAGCAAAGATAAAAGGTCTGATATAGAGTGATTCACCGTCTTTTGCGGGAACCCAGTCCTTTTCGATTTCGAGGAGTTCCATAAGGCACTGCATAGCGAGTTCTTCGGGAAGTTCGGGAATAACAAGTCTTTCGTTTGATTTGTTAAGTCGCTTGAAATTCTCTTCGGGACGGAAAAGCTGAACCTTGTTGTCTGCTGTTCTGTAGGCTTTAAGACCCTCGAAAACCGTCTGACCGTAGTGGAGGCACATAGCGGCAGGGGAAAGCTCAATAGTGCCATACGGTTTGATTTCGGGGTCATGCCAGCCTTGTCCCTCGTCGTAAGGCATTATAAGCATATAGTCTGTAAAGATATGACCGAAACCCAATTTTGCATTGGGAGCAGGCTTAGCCTTTAAGGTTTCTGCTTTTGTGAATTTGATTTCCATTTTATAAACCAGCTTTCTTATAAATAGTATTAATCGCTCACTGTGAAATAGTGTTTTTCATAGATGCGTCTGCATATCACAACAGTTGCGGCGGTCGTGCCGACAGCCAGAGCCGTTGCGGTAATTGCAACAGCAATAATTATTTTCGCTTTTTTTTCCATAAGTGTAACTCCTTTTATTACCGTTGCATGACAGAATATCTCTGCCAACAACATATTATATCATACTTTTTATAATTTTTCCATAGTATTCTGAAAAAATTCTGCACAAATAACACGGAAAAAACAGTGCATTTTGCATATATTATCATGATTCATATGAACGTATACGGAGTTTTGCACCGAGTTTTTCGGCGATTTCCCTTGAAGCTTCAATCTGCTCCTGCGGTATAACGTCCACTACGGACATAATAACTTCTGCATTTCCCGTCTTTACACAGTCGGCGGTAAATTTCTGCATAGCTTCAAAAGCTTCGGGATATTTCGGACGTGTTACTTTCATATATTCGTCTTCAGTACCTGCATTGAGACTTACGGAAATAATATCCATTACTTCACAGAGAGCGTCGGCAGTTGACTTGTTGTTAACTAAATCTGAAAGACCGTTTGTATTGATTCTGAGTAAAGGACATTCGGGACGTGCTTTGAGTTCGTGTGCGACATCAAGAACAGTATCAAGACGGCAGGTGGGTTCACCGTAACCGCAGAAAACTATTTCGTTGTATTTTGCAAGGTCACGGCGGTCAAGGTCTGTCATGATTTCCGAAATATCGGGGTCATGTTCAAGCCACAGTGGGTCAGAACCGTATGCACCGTCAGCGGAGTTTCTTATGCAGAACGTACAGGCACACGGGCATTTGTTTGTGATGTTTATATAAAGGTTGTTTCCGACCTCATAGGAAATTGTCATAGCTTTTTTCATTTTTATTACCTCCGTTTTATCAGTCAATATATATTCTTGGTACTCTTTTGGATATTCCGCACACAACTTCATACCCTATAGTACCGTATAATGAAGCGAGTTCGTCGGCAGTTATACAGTCGTCGCCGTCCTTGCCGATAAGTGTGACAATATCTCCCGACTTTGCCTCAGCGTGTGAAACGTCAATCATGAGCTGGTCCATGCACACTCTTCCTACTATTTTACAGCGTTTTCCATGTACAAGAATCTCGCCCTTTGATGACAGAAGTCTTGAATAGCCGTCAGCGTATCCGACCGTAACGGTAGCAATTTTCATTTCACGGTCAGCGGTGAAAGTCCGTCCATAGCTTATGCAGTCGCCCTTGTTCACGGTTTTTACATGGGATATGACAGCTTTTACAGACATTACAGGTTTAAGACCTTCAGGAATGTCAAGACTTATATCGGGGTGCAGACCGTAGAGAATAATTCCTGCACGTGACAGCGTACTTTTCGGATTGTTTCGGTAACAGGTAGCCGCACTGTTCATAAAATGCACATGAGGGAGATTTATGCCGTGATTTTTGAGTATATCATATGTGTCACATATAAATTTTTCCTGTTTGTCGGTATAGGCGATATTTTCGGGGTCATCGCTGTCTGCAACGGCAAAATGTGTGTATATGCCTTCGACAGATAAATTTTTTATTTCTGTAATATTTTCTATTTCTTCCGCACAGGCTTCGGGTGTATTGTCTTTAAGACCTATTCTTCCCATTCCCGTATCAATCTTTATATGGCATCTTATCGGCTCTGAAATGTTTTTAACCAGAAGTTCGGCATATTCGGCTGATACAATGCCCTGAATTATGTTGTGCTGTACGATTTCATGGGCGTATTCGGGCGGAGTATATCCTAAAATAAGTATTTCTGAATCAGGACAGAATTTTCTCACAGTAATTGCTTCGTCGAGATTTGAGACGGCAAAGTATTCAATTCCACATTCTTCTGCAAGACATCGGCAAACGGGTTCTTCACCGTGACCGTAAGCGTCCGCCTTTACTACTGCCATAATTTTTGTGTCGGGTGAATTGAAGCTTTTTATTATGCCGACATTGTTTCTTAAACAGCTCAGGGAAACTTCCGCCCATGCTCTTTTTAAATATGGTTTCATTTTCGTCATTTCCTTTCTTTCTTTTTTGTACAAAGTTAACTAAAATTTTATTATATACTTGAAAACGTCTTGAAATATATGATAATATGTGTTATAATCTGAAATATTGATATACATTTATCGGAGGGATACCCGTGTTTGAATCACTGATTTCGGGAGAGACAGTGTTTCCTGTTTCCATGATTAATCCAGATATAAAAAAAACTTTGTGCATATCGGGACACCGTAAGAATAAAATTATTCCTTATATGCAGGATATTGCTTACAGTCAGATTACATATTCCGCAGTAAAGCTTATGCTTTACAGATATATAGATATGGCTGTTGAATGCGGATATGAAATTTTCATAAGCGGACTCGCAGGCGGTACTGATTTATGGGCTGCCGAATATGTTATTGAAAAGAAAAAACGCAACAGCCGTATAAAACTTATATCCATGATGCCTTTTCTGAAACACGCCGAATTTTTTTCTTCCTATGATAAGAAAATTCTTGCGGAGATAGAAAAGGGGTCGGATTATCTTGTTACGGTTAACGAAAATCCCGATATAATATATGGAAAACGTACTTCTGAAAACTGTTCTCCCAATCTTTACCGTGACCGCAATTACTGCATGGTTGACAAGTCGTCTGCGGTAATAGCTTTTTATGATAATAAATCCACATTTTCGGGTACTTCACAGACGATAAACTATGCATACCGCAACGGACGTAAAATATACAGTTTCGGTATGAAAAATATATTTGATGTGCTGGACAAATCGGGAACTGATATACGCTCTATAGGTCAGGAAATAGCATTCATTAAAAACGTTTTTGACGTTCCGCAATAATATTATATCACAATTGCAGGATTTTGCAAGAGGAATAAAGTTTTTTTCAACCGATATATTGTCTGAACCGTTGAAAAATCATATTTATTTTTTATGCGGAAATTTTCCTGTCCTTATTATAAACATTTTATTTACATGAAAGGAGCTGTTTTTATGGCAAACAAAAAAAGCGGAAGAATAGCTGTGCCGTTTCTTCTAACAATTTTTTTCGGTCTGCTTATTGTAGGAGGGGGAGCTTTCGGAATATATAATTATTTCGGATTCAACAAGGACGCACCTCTTGAAGAACCTACTCCACGTGCGGCGGCAATAGTTACCGAAGAGGATAACCACACTATGCTTCTTATTCTTGATGAACCTGAACAGAAATGCTCTTCAACATTTGTTCTGATGCGTTCAAAGCCAAAGGAAAAAAGACTGCTGTTCATCGGTATTCCGACAAATACTATCTGTATAGTTGACGGACAGCAGGAACATATTAAAAATTCATACGACAGAGGAGGTCCGCAGGCAGCAGTTAATTTTGTAAATCAGTGTTTCGGCATAGAAGTTGACAGATACATGAAATTTGATTCAGAATCTTTCAGAAAAGTCTGTGATATTCTCGGGGGTGTTACATACTTCGTCGAGCCTGATATTGCAGGCTTCAAAAAGGAGGGCGGAGAAGAATACCTCAACAGCCGTCAGATTGAAACTCTTGTAACATATCCTATGTTCAGCGGAAGGGAAGTACAGCGTGCATATACTGCAAGCTCCATACTTTCATCAATGATAAATCAGACAGACGGAAAACGTATCGCCGATAATTTCAAGACAAGTTTTGATGCCATAATAAATATGGTAACTACTGATGTAACATCTGTTGACTATAAAAACAGACAGTATGCAATAAGAAGTATGTTTGAAAACGGCACTTCAATTGCCAATTTTCTTGTAATGGACGGAGAAACCTCAAATGATGACTTTATACCGTCGGAATCATTCCTGAACGATGTCAAAACAGCATATTTTGAGGACTGATTTAAGTATGTACAGAAATATTTTTGATACACATTCACACTATACCGACAGTGCTTTTGACGGTGACCGTTATGAGTTGCTTGAATCTCTTAATGAAAAAGGCGTCAAGTATATCATGCTTGCTTCAACGTGTACAGAAGATATTCATGAAAATGCTCTGCTTGCCGAAAAATACGACTATATATACACTTCCGCAGGTTTTCACCCCGAAAATTTAAATGACCTTCCTGAAAATTATACCGATATATTAAGGAAAGCAGTTTCGTCACATAAAAAGCTGAAAGCAATAGGTGAGATAGGTCTTGATTACCATTATGACGGTTTTGACCGTGAAAAGCAGATTGAAGTGTTTGAAAAACAGATTGAAATTGCTTTAGAACTGAAACTACCCATTATAGTTCACAGCCGTGACGCTTCGGAAGATACTCTGAACACTCTGAAAAAATATCGTCCTCAGGGTGTTGTACACTGTTTCAGCGGTTCGGCAGAGACGGCAAGGGAAGTGGTAAAGCTTGGTATGTATGTAGGATTTACAGGAGTACTTACATTCAAAAATGCAAAAAAGGCACTCCGTGCAATAGAAGCAGTACCGCTTGACAGGCTTCTTCTTGAAACAGACTGTCCGTATATGGCACCTGTTCCGTTCAGGGGAAAGCGGTGCGACAGTTCGATGATTGCATTTACCGCTGAAAAGGCTGCTGAAATAAAAGGAATATCCGTTCAGGAAATTCTTGATATAACCTGTGAAAACGGAATCAGATTTTACGGAATATAATATGATTTATTTCGAACAAGGGTGATTTTTATGTATTACTGCTGTGGAATTACCGATAAAGGCGTAATGCCTCATAATGAGGACGCTTTTCTTATAGGCAGGAGCGTTGTTGACAAAGGAACGTCCGAACAGAAGCTTGACGGTTTATTTACAGTAGCGGTATCAGACGGTGTTTCAGGCGAAAATTCGGGAGAATTTGCCTCAAGAATGTGCCTTGAGTACGTCCGTGACATGGATTTTTCCGTAAATTCAGACATCAGTGCTTCTTTTATGGAAATTCATCGCAGACTTACCGAATACAGTATACAGAATCCTGATATGCACAATATGCAGGCAACGCTGTGCGGTCTGATGTTTGACGGCAAAGGTAATATAACGGCGGTTAATGTCGGTGATTCAAGGCTTTACAGATTCAGAGGCGGAAGAATAAGACAGATTTCCCGTGACCAGTCGTTAGTACAGCTTCTTTATGAGGAGGGTACTATAACGCTCGAACAGATGAAAACCCACGCACGTCGGAATATTATTTTTCCCGTCTTTGGCTGTCTTTCCGCTTTGCCGAAGATAGACCTTATTTCCATAGACGGCGGTATGCGGTATGGTGATATACTTCTGCTCTGTACAGACGGGCTTTCCGACTATGTTTCCGCACTGGATATGGAAGAAATACTTGAAATGCCTAAAAGTCTGCCTGAACGTCTTGGACTTCTTGTTAAAAAGGCGCTTGAAAACAACTGCAATGATAATATTACGGTTGTTGCAGTAGTTTATTATGATATTTAAATAACGTGAATTCGACAGAAAAAATCAGTCAAGCAGACATAAAAAGCCTACCTGC
>CAMWVV010000022.1 GCA_947177755.1 uncultured Ruminococcus sp.
GTATAATTGTATTAGTTTATACAGTCTATCTATTCTGTAAAATGTTCACATGAAAAATTTTATATTGAGAGGAGAATTTCATATGTTCAGGAAAGGAAAATTGACAAGTAAAATTGCAGCTTTTACGGCATCTGCCGTTATGGCTGTAAGTTCAGTTCCCACCATAGGAATGAATGTGGCAGCTGCTGACAATAACTATTATGAGGCACTGGCAATGTCGCTTTATTTCTTTGATTCAAATGCTTGCGGAACAGGAATAACCGACGGTCCGCTTACATGGCGTGGTGACTGCCACACATACGATGCAGAGGCTTCTGTAGGTTCTCTTGACAGCTCGCTTAAATCGGTAGTAGACCCCGACGGCGACGGAAAAATTGATGTTTCGGGTGGCTGGCACGATGCAGGCGACCACATCAAATTCAATCTTACAATCGGCTTTGGTCTTTCAAGCCTTGGTATGTCCGAATACTTCAACGAGGGTATATATCAGAAAGCAGGTGCAAGAGACCATCTCGAATATGAAATGAGATGGGGTGCTGACTACCTCATGAAAACAACCTATCTTGACGATTCCGGCAATGTTGCCGCTATAGCTCATGTTGTGGCTGACGGAAACACTGACCATAGCTTCTGGACTTCTCCCGAAGTACAGACTTATGACCGTCCTGTTTACTGGCTTACAGCTTCAAAAAATAACTCTGCCGTATGCGGAGAAATGGCTTGCGGACTTCTTGCTTCCGCTTACGTACTTAAGGACAGCGACCCCGCTTACTCCGCAGAGTGCATAAAGTACGCAAAGGCAATTATTGATTTCGGAACAAAGCACAAAGGAAACGAAACAGGCGGTCTGGGCGGATTCTATGGCACAGACTCCATGTGCGAGGACGAAATGGCACTTGCTTCCGCATGGCTCTATATTCTCGGTGAGGGTCCTAAGCCTACACTTACACCTAACTCAGGACAGTACAATGGTATTTATGACTACTATCTCTACAGCTGGGATAAAGTATGGCAGGGATATGCTGCTTTGATGTACAAGGCTACAGGCGACAACGTATTTGCGGAAGAACTCAAATTCGAGCTTAATAATCAGGGCGGTCTCAGTGAGGGAAAATATAATGCTGACGGCTGGGGTGCATCAAGATATAACTGTGCAAAACAGATGGATTCTTATCTTATAGCAAACGGTGACCCCGATTCAAGTTATGCTAAGGGTGCAAAATATCAGATGGATACCATTCTGGGCAATAACAACACAGGTTACAGTTTCCTTATCGGATACGGCAACAACTGGCCTACACACATTCACCACCGTGCAGCAAATCCAGGCGGTGACGGTGTAACTTCCGCACAGAATCCCGAAGCTAAATACACTAACTATGGTATGCTTGTTGGCGGTCTTGACGGAAGCGGTTATGAAGACCATGCCGACAGATACCAGTATACAGAGGGTGCATTGGATTATAACGGCTGTTTTGCCATTGCCTGTGCATTTGCTGCCAATATGTACGGCGGAGATGCTTCCGCATTTGAAACTGTAAAGTCAAGTGCATCTGAAATAAACGCAGATTTCAGATTTGGCAGCGGTTCTGTAACTCCTCCCGAAACAACAACTACTACAACCACTACTGAAACCACCACAACAGAAACAACTACAACACAGACTACAACTTCAAGTGAAGTTACAACTACATCTACTACAACTACTGTTGTCGGCAGTGACCAGAAAGTGCAGTCATTCGTTGACATTATAACTGATATCGGCGACAATACTGTTACATTCAAGACAGAAGGCACTTTCACGGTTGCCAAAACGGAAGATATGGAAAAAATCAAGGCTATCGGCGTTGAAAAACTGGTAAGCATAGAATTCATTGACTATAAGGACACAACTATAATGAACATAAACTCACTGTATATTCAGGGGACAGGTGGTATTGAATCAACTTTCGGTGATGTCGATGAAGACGGTGACGTCAACATCAATGACGCTGTACTTATCATGCAGTCAATTGCAAATCCCGACAGGTACAAACTTACCGAAAAGGGAAGACTTAATGCCGATGTTGTAAATAGAGGTGACGGCGTGACAAACAATGACGCTCTTGCAATTCAGCTTGTTGAAGCACGTACAATAACAAGATTGGACCTTCCCATGACTGCTGAACAACTCGACGAATTAACAAGTGATTGATAATTCAAATAAGGGCATACTTCGGTATGCCTTTATTACTTTCTGTAAATTATGAACAAATTATTTACTGTAATTAAAATGTAATATTTGTGTAATAATTTAGTAACCAAAATTATTATAAAACAGTGTATAATGGTTGTAGCATATTGTATACAAATTTTTAAGAAAGAGGTTACTATTCATGAATAAAAACAATATGAAAAAAATCAAATCGGCAATCATCAGCAGTGTAATGGCTGTATCTGCTATGGCTGCACCGTTTGCAACAGCGTTGACCCCCATGAGTGCTTCAGCCGCTTCCGACAACTATGCCAAGCTTCTCCAGCATTCTCTTTACTTCTACGATGCTAATATGTGTGGTAAGCAGGTAGGCGAAACTTCTGCTCTCACATGGCGTGACGACTGTCACACATCAGACGAAGTTAACGGCGGTTTCCACGATGCAGGCGACCATGTAATGTTCGGACTTCCTCAGGGATATGCCGCATCAACTCTCGGCTGGGGATATTATGAGTTCAGAGATGCTTATGAAGCTACCGGACAGGGTTCGCATTTTAAGACCGTTTCTGATTATTTCTGTAAGTTCTTTAAGGATTCCACAAAACTTGACGGAAGCGGAAATGTAACCAGCTTCCTTTATCAGAAAGGTGAAGGCGACCCCGACCACGCTTACTGGAATGCCCCCGAAATGCAGGAACGTGAGCAGGGTACTCGTAAAATGTACTGGACTTCAAGCGGTGCAAGTGATATTGCCGCCGAATATGCTGCCGCACTTGCTCTTAACTATCTCAATTTCGGCGATGCAGAGGATTTGAAATATGCTGAGGCTCTCTATAAATTCTCCACACAGTATAATCAGGTTGCAACAGACGGCACAACTCCTTTCTACAGTTCACAGAGTTGTCAGGACGAACAGGCTTGGGCGGCAGGCTGGCTCTATATTGCTACAGGCAATGAAAGCTATAAGTCAGACTGTGCAAGCAAACAGGTTCAGTATCTTGGTGCAAATCACTGCTGGGAAAATGTTTCGGCAGGTGCTGCCTGTGTATATGCTGAAATCACGAACGACTGGAGCAAGGTAAATAACTGGCTTCAGAGTTATACAAATAAGTCAGGCTACTGCTTTATATCCGAATGGGGAAGTGCAAGGTCTAACACCGCTATGCAGCTTACCGCTCTTGTAGCTTCAAAAAATTCAAATGCCGATTATTCCGCATGGGTAAAAGGTCAGATGGATTTCCTTCTCGGAAACAATCCGCTTAATGTATGCTATGTAGTCGGATTTGATTCAAATTCTGCAAAGAATCCGCACCACAGAGCTGCTTCCGGTATGAAAAACTGGGACGAGTTCAATGCTTCCGATGTTATTACAAACGGTCATACACTTGTCGGTGCATTGGTAGGCGGTCCTAAAAACGAGGCAGGTACAGATTATACAGATACTCTTAAAGACGCTGTATGTAATGAAGTTGCCGTTGACTACAATGCAGCATTTGTCGGTGCTGCTGCCGGTCTTTACTCCGTTTACAAGACAGGTACTACTGATACTTCAATTGTAGGCGTTGACAAGGTATCTTCAGGCAATCCCACTGTTAATACCAACACTACTGCCACAACTCAGTCTACTGCCACCAACGGCAACAACAATACAACAACAACTACTACTGCTACAAACCTTGTTGTATCAGGCAATCAGGATATTGTGCTTACTCCGAACGATATGACTGTAGGTACTGAAAAGGGCGATGACGGCGAAATGAATAATTACGCTGAATTTAATCCGCAGGGTGCAAAGTCGGCTACACTCTACTATAAGGTAAATTCAAACGATATGAGCACTTCGGGTGCGTTCGGTACATGGACAGGCAAGTGGGAACAGGTAGACTTTGAAAATGTTTCTGTTCCGTCGGGTAATGTTGTTTCCGTTGACTATACTATTCCGTCAAATGTCGGCTCAACCGTAAAGGCAATGGTTTTCTGGCCGCACGGCGATGCTGTAACCATTGAAAAGGTAGTACTTCATATGGGCGAAAGTTCAAATCAGACAACTCAGTCAACAACACAGAGTACTACTCAGTCAACAACAAAAACAACTACAACCACAACAGCCGCACCTGCCAATAAAGATGTTGTTCTTTCCGCAAACGATATGACTGTAGGTACTGAAAAGGGCGATGACGGCGAAATGAACAACTATGCTGAATTTAATCCGCAGGGTGCAAAGTCGGCTACACTCTACTATAAGGTAAATTCAAACGATATGAACACTTCGGGTGCATTCGGTACATGGACAGGAAAATGGGAGCAGGTAGACTTTGAAAATGTTGCAGTTCCGTCAGGCAATGTTGTTGCCGTTGACTATACCATTCCGTCTAATGTCGGTTCAACCGTCAAGGCAATGGTTTTCTGGCCGCACGGCGATGCTGTAACCATTGAAAAGGTAGTGCTTCACATGGACAACAGCTCCGCACAGCAGTCCACAACAACTACAACGACAAAGCCCATACAGAGCGGCAATGTAAAATATGGTGATGCAGACGAAAGCGGAGAAGTAAACATAAACGATGCAGTTCTTATTATGCAGTCCATTGCAAATCCCGACAAGTATAAACTTTCCGCACAGGGCAAGCTCAATGCAGACGTTGTTGACAACGGCGGTGGTATTACAAATTCCGACGCTCTTGCTATACAGTATGTTGAATCAAAAACAATAAATGCTTCTTCATTCCCGATTACATCGGCAGAACTTGAAAGATACCAGAGCTGATTATAACTCAATCAAAGGACGGACTTCGGTTCGTCCTTTTCGTTATTTTATACAATTTGTAGACTATAATTTTTATACAGAATTATTTTGTATATATTGACAAATCGCCATTTTTATGGTACAATTTAATTAGTATAAAATATAATTTTATATTCTGTATGGGATATTATTAAGGGAGGTATATTTATGAATAAAAAATTAAAGAAAATGTTAGCAGCTGTTTCGGCAGTGGCAGTGTGTGCGGTTTCAATGACATCTATGGCATCAGGTGCATTGTATACTGAGAACTCTATGGGTGTAACTCAATATACCACTTCGTTTAAAATAGGCGATACAAAATATATCGCATGGCAGGGAATGAATGACTATTGCGATAGTCCAAGACATAAGCATTTCATATCTGAGGACGGTACAAAGGATATTTTGTTAGACGGTAGTACTTTATGTCCGTTATGGGGAATGAACGGATATTATTTTGGGAATGAGGAAGATTTAGTTGATTTTCAGAATTACCTTACAGATAACAATATTGAGTATAAAATGTCAGAATATTCAAAATCAACTGTTGAACTTGTAACAGATAGTCAAAGGTCTGATGAATATGTTCAGAAGATAACGAAAATAAAAGAAGACACAGGCTTAACGCAGAGTGGTATTATTGCTGGTGATGCAGTGTTCTTTAATGTAACAGATATTGTAAATGAACTCCCTGAGCCTACTCTTTTAGGAGACACGGACTGCAACGGCAGTGTAAACATAAACGATGCCATTCTTGTTATGCAGTCAATTGCAAACCCCGACAAGTATCAGCTCTCATGGCAGGGCAAAGCAAACGCCGATGTAGTAGGTGACGGCAACGGCATAACAATCAGCGACGCAATAGCAATACAGGAAATCGCAGCAACCCATGAATATGACTGATTAAATAATTAAAGGACGTACTTAATGTACGTCCTTTTTATTTATTGTGTCTGCAAACGGGCATATTCACTAAGTATCATTGATGCATCAACAGCATCAATCAGTCCGTTTCCGTCGTAATCACCTGCAAACTTCATATATCTGTCAAATGTACCTGATTGACCTGTTGATAAACCTGCATATTCAGCCAGTACAAAAGATGCGTCAACAGCGTCTACAAAATCATCTTCGTTCACATCACCCATCAAAATATAACATTCAATATTATTGGATTCGGCGTAATT
The DNA here is from genome assembly GCA_947177755.1 of uncultured Ruminococcus sp. Taxonomy (GTDB): domain Bacteria; phylum Bacillota; class Clostridia; order Oscillospirales; family Ruminococcaceae; genus Ruminococcus. The sequence goes on from CAMWVV010000022.1 coordinate 6,167, forward strand.
TTCGGCAGCAGTTTCCGCAAGACCTTTTATGCGGAAATTATTTATTTTTTCTATACCGTTTCCACGTATATCATAGTGCATACCCAAAGCGTTTTCACCGATAATCTGAACATTCGGCGGTATAAAAATTCCCGATATATCCGAACAGCCGAAAAATGCCTCTGTTCCTATAACTGTTACCGAATCGGGAATATCAATGTTTTTAAGTGAAGTACAGGCATTAAAACAGTTGTCGGGAATAGATGAAATCGAATTATTGAGTATAACGCTTTCCAGTTCAGGACAGCTTGTGAAACAGCCGTTTCCGAGATACGTTACCGTTTCGGGAATTTTTATACTTTCAAGTGAAAGACAGCCTGAAAACGCATTGTCACCTATGTAAGTTATTCCCTCAGGGAGTGTAACGGAGTTCAGCATAATTTTTCCGAAAAATGCTTTTTCTCCGATTGATGTGACAAAATATCCGCCAAGTGACGAAGGCACTGTTATTTTTTCTTCATATGATAAGCAGTCTGTAATTACAGCGTTCCGATTGGAATTTACTGTATAATAAAAAGTGCTGTTACCTATTGTTTCACTGAATACTTCTTCATTTTCCGCATAAGTACGGAAAGGCTGAGGAAACATAAGCAGAGCGGTAACAAGTGCAATTATCTTTTTCATTATAACACCTCACTGCGTACGGTTCTGCCGTCTATCATTACAAAAAACGGCTCGGATATAAGGTCAAGTGGGTTTTCTCCTTTACGGTAAATCTGTAAATCAGCGTCTTTTTCAACTGTTATACTGCCTACACGGTCATTTATTCCGAGAATTTCGGCAGGGTTTACGGTAAGTGTTTTTATGGCTTCACCAAATTCGAGTCCGCCCTTTACCGCTGCCTGTACAGAAAGAGGAAGATACTGAATCGGTATAACGGTATGGTCTGTACATATTGCGATTTTTACCCCGTTTTCATGCATAACGGAAGCGTTTTTAAGTTCAAGTCCACGCATTTCGGGCTTACAGCGGTCACAGATTACAGGACCGCATATTACAGGGATTTTTTCTTCTGCGAGTATATCAGCGATTTTATACCCCTCTGTTCCGTGTATTATTACTGTGTCAAGTGAAAATTCTTTTGCTATTCTCATAGCGGTGCAGATGTCGTCCGCACGATGACAGTGAAAAAAAGCTTTCTGCTTGCGGTCAAGGAGAGGCATAAGCGATTCACATTTTATGTCATATTCAGGCGGTTCATAATTATCGCTGTCGGAATAGTAACTGTCCATATCATGTGTATAACGTCGTGATTTATAAAGACCCTCACGGATAATTGCAGAAACTGCCATACGTGTTACAGGCATTTCCTCACGTCCGTTATAGACGTTTTTAGGATTTTCACCGAGTGCGAACTTGATACCGACGTTTTTTATAAGCATATCGTCAATACGTCTGCCTGCTGTTTTTATGGCACATATTTCACCACCGCAAGCGTTGGCACTGCCAGGGCTTGATGCAACTGTCGTTATCCCCCTCATTCTCGCCTCACTGAAACAGCGGTCAAATGGATTTATACCGTCTATTGCCCTCATCTGAGGCGTGAAAGGGTCAGTGGATTCGTTGCAGTCGTCACCCTCGAAGTCAATACCGTCTTCAATGATACCCAGATGTGTGTGTGCGTCTATAAATCCAGGGTAGACAGTTCCGCCACGAGCATCAACGGAATTATCGGGAATTTCATTTGGAATACCTTTTCCGACGGCTGTTATTTTGTTGTCGGTTATTTCAATCCAGCCCAGCGGAATAACTCCGTTTTCGTCCATTGTATAAATTTCAGCGTTATAAATTAACATATTATCTCCGTTCTGTTTATTTAAGAATATCGGCAATGGTTTCAGATATTTCAGCAGGAGTTCCCGAAGCTTCAACTCTTGCCGTTGAATTTTTAATATATATGTCACGGCGGTTGTTGTATATTTCCTCAAGCTGTTCCTTTGTGTTGTTCATTACGATAGGTCTGTTTGTATCACCGCTTATTCTGCTGTAGCACTCATCAAACGTCACATCAAGATAAATTATTACACCACCGCTTTCCTTTACAGTTTCTGCGGTTTCGGAATTGAGCATAGCACCGCCACCGCACGCAACAACAGTATTCTTTCCGCAGAGTGATTTTACAGTTTCTGCCTCGACCGTACGGAAATACGGTTCACCTTTCTGTGCAAATATTTCAGGAATGGTCATTCCCTGATTTTTAACAACGAGTTCGTCGGTATCGCAGAATCCACAGCCCAGCTTTTTTGCTAAAAGACTGCCGACGGTTGACTTTCCGCAACCCATGAACCCACATAAAAATATAGTCATTTTAAATTCTCCTCTCTGTATTCTTCGAGCATATCGAAAACCTCATGACATTCCTTTTCGTCAGCAATTTTAACATAAGTTTCTATATTGCGTTTTGTTATGAATTTTCCTGATTTGATAAGATTGCTCATGATTTCAGGAGCATTTTTAATATCGCTGTATTTCATGGAAAGATTATTTTTATTATTTTTTATAATCTCATCTGTAAGGAATATAAAAAACTTCTTGAAATTCTTTTTTATGTACGCTGTTGTAACGTCGTCGCCGTCATTGAAATAAATCTGCAAAATAACAGGATATTTCAAATTATGCGACAACACACAGGAATAGTCCTTGTCTCTTATCATGTAAATGACACTATGGACATCATTATAATATCCGCTGCAATTAAATGTAGCACCACGGTACGTTATATATTTTGTTGCCGTGGTACAGATGTATGCACCATTAAAAGCCCCGTAGCCTATATATTCCACGTTGTTCGGAAGTACAATATGATTTATATTATACTCCCTGAAAACAGCATAAGATATATATTTTACACCGTCAGGGACTATAATCTTATCTATTCTTTTATCATCGTTGTGATATGCTGTAAGATTACCTTCTGCATTTATCTGAAAATTTTCCATTACCTGTTCATTGCGTTTACAGAATCTTCAACGGCTTTTATGATTTCAGAAATATCTTCTGCTTTAAACTCTCCGCCATACCATATTTCGTGAGCCTTTACAGCCTGATATACAAGCATTGACGCACCGCCGACAGCTACTTTACCCTGTGAACGTGCCTTTTTCATAAGAAGTGTTTCGGTAGGGTTGTATATAGCATCGAATACGCTTGAACACTTTTCTATTACACTGTCGGAAACAGCACAATTGTCAACTTTCGGGTACATACCTACAGGAGTAGCATTTATAATCAAATCAAATCTGTCGTCAAGCGTTGAGATGTCGGCAATCTTTACAGAAGCGTCACTGCACTTTGAAAGAATTTCAGCCATGAGAATCTGTGCGTTTTTAACGTCCTGCGGAATTACGGCAAGTGTCAGCTTACCGCCGTGCAAAGCCGTTTCAATAGCCATCATGCGACCGACTCCGCCACAGCCTAAAACAGCAACGTTTTCACTTATCGGGAGAAGTTCGGCAGAACGGAGAAAACCGTCACAGTCTGTATTGTAGCCTGTAAGACTACCGTTGTCGTTGCTTATGCAGTTCACGGAATTATATCTTTCCGCACTTTCGCCGAGTTTGTCCATAAATGGAATAACAGCCTGCTTGTGTGGGATTGTGACATTAAGTCCCTTGAAACTTTTTATTAACTCCTCGCTTGACGAAAGATTTTCTGGTGCGATGTCAACAAGTTCGTATGAAAAATCACTGATACCACTGAGTTTAAAAAGTTTCTCATGAATAAGTGGTGACATTGAGTGACCGAGCGGGTGACCGATTAATGCATATTTGTCCATAACAAAAAATCTCCTTTATTATAAATTTGCAAGACCTTCAACGTTTTCGATGTTGAAAGCTGTAACATCTTTAAGTGTTTTCTTTACAAGTCCTGTGAGGGTTTTACCTGCTCCAAATTCAACGAATCTGTCCGCACCTGCTTCACTCATTGCAGAAAGTTCAGACGTGAATTTAACAGGTGAAACAATATGCTTTGCAAGCAGTGACGGCATATCAGAAAAGTCAGTAAGTTCACCGCCTGTAACGTTTGAATAATATTTAACCTGCGGTGCTTTAAAAGTAATGGTTTTTGCGGTTTCATAGAACTTGTCGGCGGCTGTCTGCATAAGTTTTGAGTGAAAAGCACCTGCAACGCTCAGCGGTACAACTCTCGCTTTCATTTCCTTGAAAACTTCTGTCACTTCCGCAACACCCTCAGGAGTTCCGGCAATGACTGTCTGTACAGGTGAATTGTAGTTGACAGCTGAAACATAATTTTCAGCCTTTTCACATACTTCAGCAACTGTTTCAGGAGCGATTTTCATAACAGCCGCCATTGTACCCTTGTTGGTGCGTGCTGCCTCGTCCATAGCCTCAGCCCTTGCCTTTATGAGACGGAAAGCGTCCTCAAGCGTTATCATGCCCGATGCCTGCATTGCGGCATATTCGCCGAGTGAATGACCTGCAACGCCGTCAAATGTAAAGCCTTTCTGTTCTGCCGCACGGAGAGCCATAAGAGATACTGTCATGATAGCAGGCTGTGCGTTGATTGTAAGATTAAGTTCTTCCTGCGGAATTTCCGTGAGTATGGACATAAGGTCACGACCGAGTATATCCGAGCCTGTTTCAACAATGCCTTTAAGAATAGAATCCTCCGCAAAATCTTTTCCCATGCCGACATACTGTGAACCCTGTCCGGAAAAAAGTGCAATAGTCATAATCAATAAACTTCCTTTCTGTGTGATATACAAATCATTGGTAAAAATATCCGATTTTCGCCATTGTTATTTGTGATAATCGACGATATTTTGTTAATCATTGAGTAAATTAAGAAAATATCATTGCAAAAAAACCGGAAATGATTTAAAATAGATATTGTATACTTTAACTTTGTGTACAATAATACTATAACATAATTTTTTGTATTTTACAACTATTATTTACAAATTATTTTAAAGGGAGTCTGACGGATGGGTATTAATATTACAGGGCTTGGCACTTATGTGCCTGAGCAGACACTTACAAATGACGATTTCACAAAATTTGTTGATACAAATGACGAGTGGATTCGTACAAGAACAGGTATAACAGAGCGCCGTATGGCAGGCTGGGAGCCTACATGGTATATGGGAACTCAGGCAGCCCTTAAGGCGATAGAAAACGCAGGAATCGCCCCGTCTGATATTGGTCTTGTAATAGCATCTACGGTTACTTCTGATTTTCTTACACCAAGTATGGCAAGTGTTATTCAGGACAAAACAGGTGCGGTAAATGCCGCCGCTTTTGACATCAATGCCGCCTGTACAGGTTTCATTTATGCAGTTGATACCGCAAGGCGTTTTCTGGAAACAGACGACAATATGAAATATGTTCTTGTTGTTGCAACCGAGGCTCTTTCAAGATTTGTTGACTTTGAGGACAGAGGGTCATGTATACTTTTCGGTGATGGTGCTGCTGCTGCTGTTATTGAAAAGAGTGACAAACTCTATGCTTCGCATCTCGCCTCAGACGGAAGCGGTGCAGGCTATCTTTGTGCAAGGTCACTGAATGTTGCTCCTGAAGTAAAAACAGAAAATGACTTCGATGACGGTTTTACAGATAATCCCATTCACAAACTCTATCAGAACGGTAAGGAAGTATATAAATTCGCAACAAGCGTATTGCCTAAATCGTTTGAAATAATTTCTGAAAAGATAAATATTACAAAAGATGATATTGACTGGTTTATTCCGCATCAGGCAAATGTAAGAATTATTGAAACTGCCGCTAAAAAATTAGGTGTTTCAATGGATAAGTTCATTGTAACACTTGACCACTACGGAAATACATCAAGTGCATCAATTCCGCTTGCACTTTGTGAGGGTGTTGAAAAAGGTATAATAAAGCGTGGTCAGAAACTTGCACTGATAGGATTCGGTGCGGGTCTGACTTACGGCGGAATTGTACTTGAATATTAATAAAAAGGAGAAAACAAAATCATGAAAACAAGAATAACTGAACTTCTGGGCTGTGAATACCCGATTATTCAGGGCGGTATGGCATGGGTTGCAGAGCATAAACTTGCTTCTGCCGTTTCAAATGCAGGAGGTGTAGGACTGATAGCAGGCGGAAACGCTCCTATCGACTACCTCCGTGAACAGATTCATCTTTGCAAGGAAAAGACAGATAAGCCTTTTGGTGTAAATATCATGCTTATGAGCGACAATGCCGATGACCTCGCACAGCTTGTCATTGACGAGGGTGTTTCCGTTGTAACGACAGGTGCGGGAAATCCTGGTAAATATATTTCTGCATGGAAAGAAGCAGGTGTAAAAGTTATTCCTGTTGTACCGTCTGTTGCACTTGCAAAGAGAATGGAGAGAGCAGGTGCGGACGCTGTTGTTGCGGAGGGTACTGAATCGGGCGGACATATCGGTGAAAATACAACAATGTGCCTTGTACCGCAGGTTGTTGACGCTGTTTCAATTCCCGTAATCGCTGCAGGCGGTATTGCTGACGGTCGTGGAATGGCTGCATCATTCATGCTGGGTGCTGAGGGTGTACAGATTGGCACACGTTTCCTTGCTTCCGAAGAGTGTCAGATTCACCAGACTTTCAAAGACCTCGTAATCAAGGCTAAGGACACAGACAGTATTGTTACAGGACGTTATACAGGTCACCCATGCAGAAATGTCAAGACAAAGTTTGCAAAGCAGCTTGCAAACGGCGAGAAAGACGGTTCACTTTCTCCCGACGAATTTGAAAAGCTTACAGTCGGTGCTTTAAGGCGTGCTGTTGTTGACGGCGACGTTGAAAGCGGTTCTTTCCTCTGCGGAGCTATTGCAGGTATGGTAAACGAAGTAAAGCCTTGTGATGCTATCGTAAAGGAAATTATGGAACAGGCTGAAAAACTCCTTAAAATATGAGTGAATTAAGTTTTAGATACTGTCCCATATGTGGTGAGGAACTTCAAACAGGAAAGATATTACTGCCTTTTGAGCGTGGATTTAGTTCTACGCAGTATGTAGAATGGTATTCTGACAGGAAAACCGAAGGCAACAAAGGTCATATATCAAAAGGTCTGTTTAAAATAGCATATGACAAAAGAACTGCTGTAAAGAAAGTGGGCGGACACGTTCCGTCAGGATACTGCGAAAATTGTGACAGGATTTTTGCGGAATTTGACATAAGAGAAAAATATAATCCAATCGGTGAGGAAGCAATACTCACTTACGATACGGATTATTATGAAGAATCCACCGATAATCTTTATGAAGATAAAATTGTTTCATATCATGATAACAATGACGAAAAATACGATACAATCGGCGGATATACAATTCTGACAGACAATAAAAAATTCAATAAATCGGAGGATTAAAAAATATGGCTACGGCAATTATTACAGGTGCATCACAGGGCATTGGTGCGTGTATAGCAAAGAGACTTGCAAAGGACGGTTTTGACGTTGTTATAAATCATTATCCCAGTGACAGCGACAAGGAAAAAGCCATTGCAGTTGCAGAGGAGTGCAGAGCTTTTGGCGTAAAGGCTGAGTGTTATTCTGCTGACGTTTCAAAGTATGAGGACTGCGAAAACATGGTAAAGCAGGTAAAGGCAGATTTCGGCACTATCGACGCTCTTGTAAACAATGCAGGTATCACTAAGGACAGTCTCCTTGCAAGAATGACAGAAGACGCTTATGATGCTGTTATTGCAGTAAATCAGAAGAGTGTATACAATATGATGAAAAATGTTTGCAGTGTCATGATGAAGCAGAAATACGGCAGTATTGTTAATGTTTCGTCCGTTGCAGGACTTTACGGAAACGCAGGACAGGTTAATTATTCCGCATCTAAGGCTGCCATTATCGGCATGACAAAGAGTGTTGCAAAAGAATACGGCAGAAAGAATATTACCTGCAATGCCGTTGCTCCTGGACTTATCCGCACACCCATGACAGACGTTCTTTCAGACGAATTAAAGGCTAAAATGCTTGAAGCCGTTGCTCTCAGAAGATACGGCGAACCCGAAGAAATCGCTTCCGTTGTTTCTTTCCTTGTTTCAGAAAATGCTTCATACATTACAGGACAGGTTATTGAAATTTCGGGCGGTCTTTCAATGTGATTATTTTGAAAATATTTTAAGAAAGGATTATTTATGAGTAAAAGAGTTGTTATTACAGGAATGGGTGCTGTTACACCGCTCGGAACAGGCGTTGAAAAGTTCTGGGAAGGAATCAAAGCCAACAAATTAGGCATTTCATATATTGATATGTTTGATACTGCGAATACAGGCATTAAAATTGCTGGTATTGTACGTGATTTTGAAGAATCCGCATATTATGACGTAAAGGGCTGTTTCGACAAGAAAGAAGCAAAGCGTATGGATTTATTCACAAAGTACGCTGTTGTTGCCGCACATGAAGCTCTCGAAGATGCAGGAACTGATTTTTCTGATATAGACCCTTACAGAGCAGGTGTCATTGTAGGCTCGGGTATCGGCGGTATCGACCTTACCGTAAATGAACACAACAAGTATCTTAACAAAGGTACAAACAGAATTTCAGTTTTCTATGTACCCATGATGATAAGCAATATGGCGGCAGGTACTATCTCAATGAAAACAGGTTTCAGGGGTGCTAATTTCGATGTTACAACTGCTTGTGCTTCCGGTACTCATTCAATCGGTGAGGCTTTCAGAAAAATCAAAGACGGTTATCTTGATGTATGTCTTGCAGGCGGTACAGAAAGTACACATGAAGAATTTACTTTCGGCGGATTTGCCAACATGAAAGCTCTTACAAAGTCAGACGACCTTGAACGTGCTTCAGTTCCGTTTGACAAGGAAAGAAGTGGTTTTGTTCTTGGTGAGGGAAGTGCCGTACTTGTTCTTGAGGAATACGAACACGCAAAGGCAAGGGGTGCTAAAATTTACGCAGAAATTGCAGGATACGGTGCAACCTGTGATGCTTATCATATGACTTCCCCCATGCCTACAGGTGAAGCCGCAGGAATGGGAATGTCACTGGCTATGCAGGAAGCAGGGCTGAAACCGTCCGACATTGATTATATCAACGCTCACGGTACTTCCACAGGTCTTAACGATAAGTATGAAACAACCGCTGTAAAACTTGCTTTCGGTGAGGAAGCATATAATGTTAAGATTAATTCCACAAAGTCTATGATTGGACATCTTCTTGGTGCAGCAGGTGCGGTTGAAGCGGTTGTTGTTGCGAAATCAATTCAGGAGGGACTTATTCATAAGACTGTGGGCTATAAAGTTCCCGACGAGGAATGTGACCTTAATTACTGTACTGAGGGAAATATTCAGCAGGAAGTCAATGCCGCTCTTTCAAACTCTCTTGGTTTCGGCGGTCATAACGCTACACTCTGTTTCAAAAAAGTTGAGGTGTAACATATGAGTGAAATTTACAATATAGATATTAAGACTATCGAAAAAATAGCCGACATTGTGAGCAGTCGTGAACTTTCTGAGATAACGATTCAGGACGGTGAAAAGTCTGTCACAATAAAGGGTAAGAAATGTCCGCCACCACCGCCTGCAATGCCCGTGTCCGTACCAATGGGAACGACTTCAGCACCATTGCCGTCTGTACCTGTTTCCGAAAACAAGACAGAGGACACAACAAGCGGAAATATTGTCAAGTCGCCCATTGTGGGAACTTTCTACGCTGCACCGTCACCTGACAAGCCCGCATTTGTAAAAGTCGGTGACAAGGTAAAAAAAGGCGACGTTATTATGATTATCGAGTCAATGAAACTCATGAATGAGATTCAGTCGGACTTTGACGGCGTTGTTGACAAGATTCTTGTTTCCGACGGTCAGGCAGTCGAATATGACCAGCCTGTCATGATAATTAAGTGATGATTACAGGAGGGAATGAAATGTCAGATATACTTATGAACAAAGAGCAGATTATGGAAATAATCCCTCACCGTGACCCGTTTCTTCTTATCGACGAAATCGTTGAAATGGAAGTGGGCGTTAAGGTAAAGGCAAGAAAATATATTAAAGAAGACGATTTCTGGTTCAAGGGGCATTTTCCTGATTATCCCGTAACCCCTGGTGTTCTCATGATTGAAATGCTTGCACAGGCTGGTGCGGTGTGTATGCTTTCAAAACCTGAGTTCAGTGGAAAAATAGGTCTTTTCGGGGGTATAGACAAGGCTAAATTCAGAAGACAGGTTATTCCTGGAGATGTTCTCGACCTTGAAGTTGAAGTTATAAGGCAGAGAGGACCTGTTGCAACGTGTAAAGGACTTGCATCTGTTGGCGGTGAAAAGGCTGTTTCATGTGAAATAACCTGTGTGATTGCTGATAATAAATAAAGGAGCAGACAATGTTCAGAAAAATTTTGATTGCCAACAGGGGAGAAATAGCAGTCCGTATTATAAGGGCGTGCCGTGAGCTTGGCGTGCATTGTGTCGCCGTTTATTCAACAGCAGACAGAAATTCTCTCCATGCACAGATTGCTGACGAAGCTGTCTGCATAGGACCGCCCGCGACCAAAGACAGCTATCTGAATATGAATGCAATTATTCAGGCTGCTCTTAACTGCGGTGCGGAAGCAATTCACCCGGGTTTCGGATTTCTTTCGGAAAATGCCGAATTTGCACGTCTTTGTGAAGAATACGGAATAGTTTTTATCGGTCCTTCATATAACTCAATAGAAATGCTCGGAAACAAGGCAGCCGCAAAGGAAACAATGAAAAATGCTGGTGTACCTGTTATTCCGGGGTCTGAAGGTGCTGTTTCGTCTGTTGAGGAAGCAAGGGAAGTTGCCGAAAAGGCAGGATATCCGATACTTGTGAAAGCGTCGGCAGGCGGCGGCGGTCGTGGTATAAGACGTGTTGACAGACCCGAAGAGCTTGAAGCACAGATGGAAGCCGCAAAGCGTGAGGCAAAGAACTATTTCGGTGACGACGCTGTATATATAGAAAAATTCCTTATAAATCCGCACCATGTCGAAATACAGATTATTGCGGATAAAATGGGAAATTACGTCTATCTCGGCGAGCGTGACTGTTCAATGCAGAGAAGAAATCAGAAAGTTATTGAGGAATGTCCCAGCCCGATAGTAAGTGATACACTCCGTAAAAAAATGGGTGAAGCTGCCGTGACCGCCGCAAAGCAGTGCGGATATTACAATGCAGGTACTATTGAGTTTCTTGTGGACGAAAACCGTGATTTCTACTTCATGGAAATGAATACACGCATTCAGGTTGAACACCCCATTACAGAAGAAGTTACAGGCGTTGACCTTGTGAAATCTCAGATTGAAATTGCCGCAGATATGCCGCTCAGCGTAAAGCAGGAGGATATAAGACTTAATGGTCATGCGATTGAGTGCAGAATAAATGCGGAGAATCCCGACCTTGATTTCCGCCCTTCTCCTGGAACTATCACGGCTTTATATATGCCTGGCGGTCCTGGAATAAGAATTGACGGTGCAGTTTATCAGGGTTACACAATTACACCTTATTATGATTCAATGATAAGCAAGCTGATTGCTCACGGCTCGGACAGAGATGACGCTATCAGAAAAATGAAATGGGCTTTGTCGGAATTTATCGTTGACGGTGTTGACACAAATATAGATTTTCATCTTGAAATTATAAAACAGACGGACTTCCGAAACGGCACATATGACATCGGTTTTCTTAACAGGTACATGAAAAAACATAAAAAGAACTAAACACGAATTGTGGTGAAATAAATGTTTGAAGATTTTTTTAAGGTTGTAAAAAAGCGTTTCAATGACAGCAGTGACGAGGAAGAACGTGAAACGGTCAAATGTCCGAGATGTCAGAGCAGTGTACTTCTTGAACGCTACGAGGAACTACACAGAGTTTGTCCGAACTGCAATTATCACGGCAGACTTTCAGCTAAGGAAAGAATCGCCATTACTGTTGACAGGGGCAGCTTTAAGGAACTTGATGCCGGAATGGTCAGCGGAAATCCTATTGATTTCCCTGATTATCCTGAAAAACAGAAGGAACTACGTGAAAAGACGGGTCTGAATGATTCTGTTGTTACAGGTACGGCTACAATAAAAGGCTCTCCTGTCGTTGTGGGTATAATGGATTCACATTATATGATGGCTTCTATGGGAAGTGTTGCAGGTGAAAAGATTACCCGTGCTTTTGAGTATGCAACAGAAAATTCACTGCCTGTTATTATGTTCACTGCTTCGGGCGGTGCGAGAATGCAGGAAGGTATAGTTTCTCTTATGCAGATGGCAAAGACTTCAGGTGCAGTGAAACTCCACAGCGATAACGGCGGTCTTTACATAACGGTTATGACAGACCCCACAACAGGCGGTGTAACGGCAAGTTTTGCTTCTCTCGGCGACATAATCATTGCCGAACCTAAAGTTTTAATAGGATTTGCGGGCAGACGTGTTATTGAAAGTACTATAAAGCAGAAACTTCCCGACGATTTTCAGCTTGCGGAATTTCAGCACGAAAAAGGTTTTGTGGATATGATTGTTGAACGCCGAAAAATGAGAAGCACACTCTCTCATCTTCTTAAGCTTCATGGTTATTATCCACAGGAAAAGGAGGTCTGAAGTATGGACAATAAAAAATCTGCGTGGGAACGTATTCAGCTTGTCCACACAAAAGGCAGACCCACTATAAATGACTATATTCCGCTTATATTTACCGACTTCTACGAAATGCACGGTGACAGGCTCTATGGTGACGACAAGGCTATTCTCGGAGGTATCGCAAGGCTTAACAATATGCCTGTAACGATTATTGCACAGGTAAAAGGTCGTGACATAAACGAAAATAAAACCTGTAATTTTGCAATGCCGCACCCCGAAGGCTACAGAAAGGCTCTCCGTCTTGCAAGGCAGGCTGAAAAATTTCACAGACCTGTTATCTGCTTTATTGATACCCCTGGTGCTTTCTGCGGAATATCTGCCGAAGAACGTGGACAGGGTGAGGCTATAGCCAGAAATATTGCCGAGTTCATGACTATACGTACACCGATAATTTCAATAGTTCTCGGAGAGGCAGGAAGCGGAGGTGCTTTGGCACTCGGCGTGTGCGACGAACTCGCCATGCTCGAAAATGCACAGTATTCCGTTTTGTCGCCACGTGGCTTTGCAAGCATTCTGTGGAAAGACGCTTCACGTGAACAGGAAGCAAGCGAGATTATGCGTATTACCGCAGAAGATATGGTGAATCTCGGTGTTGCCGAAACCATTATTGAAGAGCCTTTAGGCGGCGCACATAACGATTTAGACAAAATTTCAGAAAATATCAAGGAATATTTGTTACATAAAATTTCGGAAAAATGTAAAAAAGATATTGACGTTTTGCTGAAAGAACGTTATACTAAATTTAGAAAAATCGGTGAGTTCACAGAATGAACCGCTTTTTAACTCCGGTTTACATATCGGACATAAAATATTATAGGAGGAAATAACGATGATTTTTGACAAGCTCAAGGATATTATTGTAGAACAGCTCGGCGTTGAAGCTGATGATGTTTCACTTACAGCTAATATTCAGGACGACCTCGGTGCAGATTCTCTTGACGTTGTTGACCTTATCACTACTATTGAAGATGAGTTCGACGTTTCAATCCCCGACGAAGCTGTTGAGGAAATCAAGACTGTAGGCGATATTGTTGCTTACATCGAAAAAAATTCTGACGCTGAATAAGCAAAGCAAAAAAATCCTCTGGCTTTCGGTCGGGGGATTTTTTCTGTCGTTTTTTAATATCTATTGACATACAGTAATTATTAAGGTATAATTATTATATCAACTGAATCTTAATATACTGATTGGAAATGGAAAAGCTATGAATAAATTATGGAAAATAATGGTTATTTCTGGATTACTGCTGATACTTTCGGCGGTTTTATTGTATGTGCATAATTATCGGGAAAGTGAAGAAGCTTTTAAAAATTCTCAGATTGCCCTTAACGGACTGAAAGACCTTATACCCGAAGTTCCAGAGGAAAGTGTAAGTACAATTGAAAAAGAATTTGGACTTGATTTTGAAATAAAGTCAGGAAATAATGTATTTGAGGAATTTGAAGAAGAATACGGAGCTGAAAATAATAATAATAATAAATCAGCCGAACCGGTTGAAATGCCGTCTATAGAGCTTGACGGTCGTTATTACTGCGGATATATCACTTTGACTTCTTTGGGAATAGAACTACCTGTACTTAACGGCTGGAATTATACAAATCTGAATATTGCACCGTGCCGTTATGAAGGCTCACCGCAGACCCATGACTTTATTATTGCCGCACACAATTACAACAGCCATTTCGGACAGATACATTATCTCGGTGAGGGAGACGAAATTATATTTACTGATATTTCAGGCGAAAAATATAGATATACCGTGACGTATACCGAGTATATAGACGGATATAATATAGAGCAGATGTCCGAAAATAAAGATTCGTCTTGGGATTTGACTCTTTTTACCTGTACTCTTAACGGACAGAGCCGTGTTACTGTAAGGGCAAAGCTTGACGAATAAAAGTAAAGAAAAAATATAATACCAACAAAAAACAGACTTCATTTTGAAGTCTGTTTTAATTTTATTCGTTTTTTTCTTTATCATCACTGTTTTTCTTACAACGAAAAACTGCAAGAAGATTTATGGCTGCAAGAATGAGACATAAAACGCTCCACACTATTAAGTCTTTAAATACAGAACCGGCAGACGTAAAACCGATTAAAGCAGCAATTCCGAAAATAATTATTCCTGCAATTGACCCGACTTTTTTGGTATTCTTATGACTGGCTATCATAGTAATTCCGCCTGCAAGCATAAGAAAGGCTACCAAAGCACCACCACTGCCACTTGCTTCTCCATTATCCTCCAGAGTGTTAACAACACCTGCTGCACAGGACTGAAATAATACAAGACATGATATTATTATTGTAATTATTCCTAAAACCAACTTTGTTACTTTCATGACTTTCCTCCTTTATTTTATTTCCTTTATATACCAAATCAGGATAAATTTATTATACCATTATGATATAATACTTTTATCCCGATTTGGTATATAGGGTTATTTTCTATGAGATTAAAGGAATTACGAAAATCAAAAAGAATTACACAGCAGAGACTTGCAATAGAACTCAATCTTAATCAAAATTCAATAAGTCGTTATGAAAGCGGAGAACGTGAAGCCGATTACCAAACGCTTATAGCATTGTCCGACTATTTTCAGGTGTCAATAGATTATCTTCTTGAACGTACAGATAATCCGACATTTCATCGATAGATAACAAAAAATCCCCTGATTTACTCAGGGGATTTTTATTTAGTTATTCATACCAAGTTCAATGGCTTTGAAATTGTTTTCAATGAGATGTGCTTTTGAGGGGGGGACAACTTTCTCAATAGCCTTTTTCATAGTATCGAGAGTGAAAATGTTTGTTTCCTTGATAAGCTTACCGAGAAGAATGATATTTGAACCACCTTTTAAGGCGTTGTCGTCCGCAAGCTGTGAAGACGGGATATAATAACATTCAACGTCGTCTCTTTCGCACTTTGAATCAATAAGAGTGCTGTCTATAAAAATTTTTCCGTCGGGCTTTACTGCATCAACGAACTTGTCAAAAGACGGCTGATTCATTGCAATGAGAATGTCGGGGGCAAGTACAAGTGGTGAACCTATCGGTTTGTCGGAAATACAAACAGAACAGTTAGCCGTACCGCCACGCATTTCAGGACCATAGGAGGGAAGCCATGAAAGTTCCTTGCCGTCCATAAGACCGCAGTAAGCGAGAATTTTCCCAGCAAAAAGAACACCCTGTCCGCCGAAACCTGCAAGAAGAATTTCAGTAGTCATTATTTATTACCTCCTTCTGCTGTAACGTCTTTATAAACACCAAGAGGATAATAAGGAATCATTTCGTCCTGTAATCTCTTTATAGCCTCAACAGGTGACATTCCCCAGTTTGTCGGGCAGGTTGAGAGAACTTCAACTATAGACAGACCTCTTTTTTCCTTCTGGTTCTCAAAAGCCTTTCTGACAGCCTTTTTAGCCTCACGGATATGGGGTACTGTATCTACTGCAACACGCTGTGCGAGAGCTGTACCTGTGAGTGTGGAGAGCATTTCACACACTCTTATGGGGTATCCTGCAAGTTCGGGGTCACGACCGTAAGGCGTGGTTTGGGTTACCTGTCCTGGAATAGTAGTGGGAGCCATCTGACCGCCCGTCATTCCGTAGATAGTGTTATTGATAAAGATAATAACGATATTTTCACCACGTGTGGCAACGTGAACCGTTTCAGCCGTACCGATAGCGGCAAGGTCGCCGTCGCCCTGATATGTAAATACAAACTTATCGGGGTTTGTCCTCTTAACGCCTGTGGCAACCGCCGGAGCTCGTCCGTGCGGTGCTTCAATCATATCGCAGTTGAAGTAATCGTAAGCCATAACCGAACAGCCGACAGGACATATGCCTACCGTATCGCCCTCAATGCCCATTTCGTCGATAACTTCACAGACTATTCTGTGTACAATACCGTGAGTACAGCCAGGGCAGTAATGTGTAGGGACATCAATAAGAGACTTTGGTCTTTCAAATACAACAGCCATTATTCAGCACCTCCGACTTTTTTTATTTCTTCAAGAATTTCCGCAGGAGTAGGAATAACTCCGCCTGTTCTTCCGAAGAAGTGAACAGGTTTTGAACAGTTGAGAGCAAGCTTAACGTCGTCAATCATCTGACCCATAGACATCTCTATGTCGAGCAGACATTTTGCATTTTTTGCCGCCTCGTTTATCTCTTTCACAGGGAAAGGCCATAATGTCTTGGGACGGAACATACCTGCCTTTATTCCGATTTCACGGGCAGAATTTACAGCAGACTTTACAACACGTGCGGTTGCACCGTAAGCACAAAGAAGAATATCACAGTCTTCGGTAAGATAAAGTTCGGCATCTGTTTCCTCAGCCTTGACTTTTTCATATCTTTCAAATCTCTCATAAACGGATTTCTGAAGTTCGTCAGGTTTAAGATAAAGAGAGTTGATAATGTGATGTTCTCTCTTGTTTTTGTGACCGTCGGCAGCCCACGCACTCTTGTCATAATTGTTTTCGGAAATTTCAGGGAATGAAACTGGCTCCATCATCTGACCCAGCAGACCGTCAGCGAGAATCATGGCAGGGATTCTGTACTTGTCGGCACGGTCAAAGGCAGTTACTACCATGTCAACCATTTCCTGAACGGAAGCGGGTGCGTATACGAGAAGATGGAAGTCACCGTGACCGAGAGCCTTTGTAGCCTGCCAGTAGTCAGCCTGTGAGGGCTGTATACCGCCAAGACCCGGACCGCCTCTCTGTACGTTTATAATAACGGCAGGAACGTCCGAACCTGCGAGATATGAAATACCTTCACTCTTGAGTGAAACTCCCGGTGAAGAAGATGAAGTCATTGCACGTACACCTGTTGACGCCGCACCAAGAACCATATTTATGGCAGCAATTTCAGATTCCGCCTGTAAAAATACACCGCCTGCCTTATGCATACGTTTAGCCATATAGGCGGCAAGTTCAGTCTGTGGGGTAATGGGGTAGCCGAAGAAACATTTACAGCCTGCACGGATAGCGGCTTCTGCGAGAGCCTCATTACCTTTCATTAAATTTCTTTCCAAAGCAAAAAGCTCCTTTCTTTTATTTTTCAACGATAATTGCACAGTCCGGACACATAATTCCGCACATTGCACAGCCTATACAAGCGTTGTCATCTGTACAGACAGCATAAAAATATCCTTTTTTATTACGTTTTTCTTTCTGAAGCGAAACGATTTTTTTAGGACAGGCAGTAGCACAAAGCCCACAGCCCTTACAGCGTTCGGTAACAACTGTCATTTTAGCCATTCAATCATCTCCTTTCTCTTATAATCATATTTCCCATATCGGCTTTACATAGACCTTGACGGGATAAGCACAGGGGTTTTCCGTAAGTTCAGCACATTCTTCAGGAAATGTCGTGAACATAATCGGCAGTCCCGTCATTTCGGAAATCTCAGAGGCAAATTCTTCTGAACTTTCCACAATTTCAAGAGTGGTTTCTTTTCCGAGATTAGTGTTATTGACAATGGCAGTATGTTTCATGCGTGATGCATTTTCTATTTCGTACATCAGTGAAACGGTTTCGTCAGGGTTTGCCGTAAGGTAACGCCTTTGATTTATGACATAGAACATATCAACGTCATTGCCGTAAGAAGAAAGAGCTTCCGCATAACGACCGAGTGCAACCGCTCCGACATCATCACCGCCCACGTCAATAATCAGGCAGTCTTCACTTTCGGCAATCTGTTCAAGGTCAAACTGTATTGATGGAATATCAAGGTTGCTGTTGGCAAAATCGGGAGCAATAAGCCTGATATTATTTTCCTCAAAGAGATTTCTGAAGTCAGCAGTACGGAAATAAGGGTTTACTATATCAAGGTCAACAACTGCAACAGACCTGCCTTCACGGTGAGCCTGCATTGCAAGATTGACAGCAAGATTAGTCTTTCCACTGCCATAGTGTCCAGTAATAATGGTTATTTTTTTCATAATATCCTTTCTGCCGTAAAATATTCGGCAAAGAAAAAGTCTGTGCCTTATATTATACCATGTCTGGCTGATAATTGCAAGAAAATTTTCATTTGTTCAGGTATGGTGTTTTTTTACACGCTTCTTTCCACTGCATTTTTTTATTTATTATAACACAGAAAAACTGTTTTGTCCACTCTGCCATAACGGAAAAAAACTCCTTACGGATTTTAAGCATAAATTCCAGAAGTCATGAATATAATTATAAAAAAAAACGGAGGTAAATATTAATGCAGGACAAGAACAATATAAAGCAGAATCAGAATCTCATACTTGAAAACCGTAAAAATCTGAGTATTTCGGGAATAACTGATGTTGACAGCTTTGACGAAAAAGCCATATGCCTTTATACACAGCTCGGTGAACTTACCATACAGGGCAGGGAATTACATATAGATTCAATGAGTGTGGAAACGGGTGACATGACCATTACGGGTGATATATGGGCGATTGTATACGGAGATAAGGAGCGGAAAGGTCCTTTATCGGCACTCGGGAGGCTTTTCAAATGAACGTCCCCGAAACTTTCTTTTCCGTAAGTGAGGAAATTTTTCTTTTCGGGATTTCATGTATTTTCGGTGTTATCATAGGAATATGTTACGACGTTTTCAGAACGGCAAGAATATTGTTTCCGCATAATACAATTCTTGTCGTTATTGAAGACGTTGTATTCATGGCAGGATATGCAGTTTTTCTTTCGTCGTTTTCTTCCGCTGCCGCAAGAGGTGAACTGCGTTTTTACTATGTTATCGGAAATGCTCTCGGATTTATTCTGTATTTCTTTACTCTCGGAAGTGTTGTTATCGGTACAATGAAAAAGATATATTTTGTCTTTAAAAAGCTTGCTGAAATAATTCTGAAGCCTTTTAAGTCTGTTTATGTACTTTTATATGAAAAAGCAGATAATAAATTTGTTGGAAATCCCGAAAATTCAGTTAAAAGAAATAAAAAAATTCCTTTTCTATTGCTAAACAAGACGGATTTGTTGTATAATAAAAAGGAAAATA
>CAMWVV010000023.1 GCA_947177755.1 uncultured Ruminococcus sp.
GTTTTATAGGGGGAATAATGTGAAAATAAATAAAATAAATCTTAACTGCCGTAAAAACAGTTCTTCAGGCATTGAAAAAAATCCGCACTTCACTTTTTTTCTTTTCAGGTCTCCTATGATATTCACATCAGGAGGTGAAAACAAAACATTCACAGGCATTTCAGCCGTTATATTAAGTAACGGATACAAGCAGGAAATACGTCCGTTAAACAACACTCCTCTGAAATACGACTATGTGAATTTTCAGACCTCTTCCGCAGACAGACAGTACATATCTTCAATGAATATTCCGCTTGATGTTCCTTTTGAAATTACCGACGACTTTGTAATATCCTCAACGCTTAAATCAATGAAATCAAAATTTCTGCGTAACGGCAGACACTATACTGAATTTATGGAACTATCAATGAGAATAATCTTTATTTCCATAAGTGAAATGTTGTCCGCAAAGCCTGAATTGCCGAGTATTCCGAAATATGCAGAACTCAGAAACCTGAGAAATTCAATATTTGAAGAACCCATGAAAGAATGGTCAGCTGATGATATATGCTATAATCTGGCTATAAGCCGTGCCTATTTTCACAGGCTTTACTATACGGCTTTCGGGACTACATACCGTCAGGACGTAATTTACAGCCGTATATTATATGCCTGTGAACTTCTGAAAAATACTGATTTGTCAATCAGCGAAATTGCCGAAAAATGTGGATATGACAGTGATTCATATTTTATGAAACAGTTCCGTCAGCATAAAAACTGTACTCCTTCGGAATACAGAAAAATAATAAAAAACGAAATTTCATAGAAAAACAGGAACAGAATTATTTTTACTGTTCCTGTTTTTATCAGCTGTAATTTTTAGCGTACTTAAAATCAAGCGAGCCTGTAAAAGCATCATATAGTATATCTTCATTGTCGTCCTGCATAATCAGATAGGAATTTTTATAAAAAAGCGGTATAAAGCCGTAACCGTCAAGTATTCCGCTTTCTTCCGCACAATAGCAGTCCACAAGTTCGGAAATATCGGCACATCTTCTTATTCTGTCAACAATTTCAACGGCATCTGCCGAATATTTCAGACATTCATTTTGTTCAAACTGTTCAATTACAGAAAGTCCGCTGCAATAGTCTGCATTGAGAGGATAAAGTGCAATAGTATAATCTTTTTCGGCAATACACCGGCTGAACTCCGACGGCGTAACTTCCTCTATTCCGATATAAAAGCCGAAAATTTCCTGCCAGTTCTGTGAAAGCTTATGAAGATAACTGCTGTCTACAGTACCACTGCAAACAAGTATTTTTGCTCCTTCAAGAGATTCGGTCTGCAATTCAGCCTTACCGACCTCAAAACAGCGTTCCGCTTCTTCAATGTTGTAAAATTCAAACTGCTCATCTGCCACAAGTTCCCTGTAACTTCTTCCAAGAAGTTTAACAGCGGGCGGAATTATTCCGTATGCCTCTTTAATGTCACTGCTATCTGTATCTTTAATAATTTTCTTTCTGTCGATTGAAAGGGCAAGGGCTTTGCGTATATTTTCATTTGAATAATATTCATCATAAGGATTAAAAATAAGTCCGAGTGTTGTTGCTTCCGAGGAATTTACAACATATTTCTTCAGATTAAGTCCGCCCGTATTCATTGTAGTAAAGCACTCAATCTGTTTTTCCTTGAACATATTACGTATATCGTCTTCACTTGATTCAATCGTAAAATTCAGAAATGACGGATATATTTCGTTTGTTTCGGTGCGGTTTACTTCGTTCCGCTTCATGTAAAGAATATTATTTACTCCGTAAGGGTCGTAAAACCACTGCCTTACGAAAAATGAACCATTTGACATTACAGAACGGTCGTCAAGCCCGTAACGCCCTTTTGTCGAATAAAAAAATTCCCTGTTGCAAGGCACTGCGGCATTTGTGGAAAGCAGACCGAGAAATTCCGCCGACGGATAATCAAGCGAAATATTCAGTGTGTAATTATCAACAGCAATTACTCCTGCTGTTTCAGGCAGGGCTTTTCCCGAAATAATATTACTGCCGTTTCTTATACACGAAAAATTTTCGGCATACGGCGACTGCATAGCAGGGTCAAGAATACGGCGGAAAGCAAAAACATAATCACTTGCCGTAACGGGAAAATATTCGTTATCGTCAATTATATCATCATTATTTTTGTCAAAAAACCAATAGTTGTCATGTTTAAGATTAAAAGTATATTCAAGTCCGTCAGAAGAAACCGTGTAGCTTTCGGCGTTACAGCAGGAAATATTTCCGTTGCTGTCGGTTGACATAAGACCGCTGTAAAGGTTTTTTATAATCGTATTTGAAGCCGAGTCTGTCGCATACTGAGGGTCAAGACTTTCGGGATTTCCGAGAATCGAAACATCATACATATGCCCCGTGCCGTCCCCCCTGTCGTTATTTCCGCATGACGAAAGAGTTACTGCACAGAATACCATACAGACAAATATTGTCAGTCTTTTCACATTTATCTCCGTTCATTCATTCATATTATCTCAGAAAAGAGCCGAGGAAAAAATTTCCTAAGCTCTTTTTGTTTATCAGTTAACTTTGACGGTAACAATAAATCCGTCCTCATTATTTCCCGAAATTTCATATTTATTGTTTTCGGGAACTCCGATATCAGTGGTATCACCATAATCGGCTTCAACATAGTAAACTTTATAAAGACCTGTTCCCGAAGAAATTTCAAGAGGCTTGTTTGTAGTATATGATTTAAGTTTATCAATATACTCTTCAAGACAAAGGTTATTCTGTTTCATGTATGTGGAATGTGGAACGCCGACATAACGATATGTCTGTGTTCTTGTTCTTTCACCTGTAATAGTTTCCTTGCCCTCAGGATACCTTACAACAAAACCATAATCCGAAGCGTGTTCGTCTATCCACGCATAAACTCCTGTCGGCGAATAATATCCCGAACTTGAGCCGTCCTGCGGGAAAACGCCCATATCAAAACTTCTGCCTGCATGATAATCGGAAAATCCGCCCATAGTATAAGAAGTACCATAATTATATTTCTGATTCTGTTCTTCTGCCGAACGGTAACCGCCGATAATAAATATGTCGGTGTTATACTGGGTTTCGGCAAAGTCCTGCATAAGCTGATTAAGATGTTCAATAACCTCAGTATCAAGGCTTATAACCAAATCACTTACGCCGTAATATTCCGTACTCATATGGTCATAAAGCGTTACAATTTCCGTATCGTCCTCAGGAAACTGATATATATGATTTGCGTTGACAATTATCAGATTACCGCTGTATAATCCTTTATTGCTTACAGGAACAGTTTTATATCCTTCGGGCAGTTTTTCTTTTTCACGAGTAACGGTTGTAGTTGTGGTAGTGGTTGTTGAAGTTGTTGTTTCCGTAGTGGTAGTAGTTGCCGACGTTGTGGTAGTGGTAGTTGTCGTTTCATCGTAAGAAATTACGTCAGTAGTCGTTACCTTATCGGGTGTTATTTCCGACAGACTTTCTGTTGTCTCTATATCTTCAGTCTGTTCGGACATATCTGCTGTAATATCCTTATCTGATTCTTTCGTTAAAGAATCGTCATTTTTTCCCAGCATTCCCTTTACGCACGAAGTTACAACAACACTCATCACAACAAGTGCAAGCAAAACTGCCGCTATTCTGTCATAACGAACTCTGTATTTTCTCTTTTTTCGTCGTTGACTTCCTTTGTTCATAAAAAGTTATCTCTCCTTCTTTCTGTAATTACTCTAAATTATATCACAATTTTCCGATGATGTAAAGCATTTTCTGCGATTTTTCACTTTGCTTACATAATTCATTTTGCCTTTTATTATAAAGAAAAACAGGTCTGCATATAAAAGCAAACCTGTTTTTTTATTCAGTGAATCATTTCATATATATCTGAAATTACTTGAGCTTTACAGCATCTTTGGTTTTATTTACGATATTTTCGGCGGAAAGTCCAAACTCTTTGAGCAGGTCAACAGCAGGACCTGAATGTCCATAAACATCGTTTACACCAATTTTCACAACAGGTACTGGACAAAATTCGGTTACTGCTTCCGCCACAGCCGAACCAAGTCCGCCGATAATGCTGTGTTCTTCCGCCGTAACGATAACGCCCGTTTCCTTTGCACACTTACAGATAAGTTCCTTGTCAAGCGGTTTGATTGTGTGGATATTTACAACTCTTGCGGAAATTCCGTCTTTTTCAAGAACCTTTGCGGCTTCCACTGCCTCGTTTACCATAAGACCTGTGGCAACAATAGTCACATCACTGCCGTCTTTCATTATAACGCCTTTGCCGAGTTCAAATTTATAAGTTTCTTTATCATTGATTATCGGAACAGCAAGTCTTCCGAAACGCATATAAACAGGACCATTGAAATCAAGTGCTGCCTTTACAGCTGCTCTTGCTTCAACATCGTCGCATGGATTGATAATAGTCATACCTGGGATAGTTCTCATAAGTGCAATATCTTCATTGCACTGATGTGTTGCACCGTCCTCACCAACTGAAATACCTGCGTGTGTTGCACCTATTTTTACATTGAGATGCGGATAGCCGATTGAATTTCTTACTATTTCAAAAGCACGTCCTGCCGCAAACATCGCAAAGGTACTTGCAAACGGAATTTTTCCGCAGGCAGCAAGTCCTGCCGCAACGCCCATCATATTTGCTTCTGCAATACCGCAGTCAAAGAATCTTTCAGGACAGGCTTTCTTGAAAATACCTGTTTTAGTAGCTGCCGCAAGGTCAGCGTCAAGCACAACCAGATTTTTATATTCTTCAGCCAGTTCCTTAAGAGTTTCACCATAGCTCTCTCGGGTAGCCTTTTTGATTACATCTGCCATATATCTCAGTCCTCCAATTCCTTTAACTGTGCGTTGAGTTCAGACATAGCCTGCTCATACTGTTCCCTGTTCGGAGCTGTACCATGCCAGCCCACCTGATTTTCCATAAACGAAACGCCTTTGCCCTTTACCGACTTCTGAATAATAACAACAGGCTTGTCGGTTATTGTATCAGCTTCTGTGAATGCACGGTCGATGTCGTCAAAATCGTGACCGTCAATAGTAATTACGTGCCAGCCGAAAGCGGAAAACTTATCTGTAATCGGTTCGGGAGAGCAGACCTCAGTTATAGGACCGTCAATCTGCAAACCGTTATTGTCAACGACTGCAACAAGATTTCCCAGTTTATAATGAGATGCAAACATTGCTGCCTCCCACACCTGACCTTCTTCAATTTCACCGTCGCCGAGAATTGCATAGACTTTATATGACTTGCTGTCAAGCTTTCCTGCAAGAGCCATACCGCAGGCGGCGGAAATTCCCTGACCGAGCGAACCGCTTGACATATCAACGCCTGTTATACTGATACATGGGTGTCCCTGCAACATTGCACCGATATGACGGAGTGACTTAATTTCTTTCTCGGGAAAATAGCCTTTCTGTGCAAGAACGGCATAAAGTGCGGGAGCGGTATGCCCCTTTGAAAGCACAAGCCTGTCTCTGTCAGGATTTTCGGGGTCATTCGGGTCAACATTCATTTTGTTGTAATAGAGATAAGTTAGTGTATCGCTGATAGAAAGCGAACCGCCAGGGTGTCCCGATTTAGCGTTATAAGTACCCTCAATAACGCCCATTCTTACTTTGCAGGCTTTTTTCTGCAAATCCTTTTTGATAGATACGTCCATAGTAACCTCCATGCGTTATTTATTTTAACGGCATTGCCGTATTCAGCATTTACATTTTTTAATTATATATTCAATAAGTTCCGCCACAGCACCGTTGTCGCAGGTTTCCGAAAGCACAATATCAGAAATTTTTTTCACGGATTCCTCTGCATTTGCGGGACAAGCTCCCAAGTCGGCAGACTGAATCATTTCAATGTCGTTGTCGAAATCACCTATTGCAACAAATGTGAAATCATTCATACCGTCAAGCTTTCTGTACTCGTCCAGTGCAGAACCCTTGCTTATATTATGCGGAAGCATTTCAATAAAAATTCCGGAAGATTTCACAAAGTCAACCGTACTGTAATTTTTTTCGGCAATAATTTTTTCCATTTTCGGAATATCTTCGGGTGACATTGCAAACAGAACTTTAAGCCAGCCGTCGTCGGAAATTTCGGAAAGTTCGACATATTCGGGTGATATTCCACATAATGTAGTATGAACTTTCTGATAATAATTATTTCTGAAAACATATGTCCTGTCAATTTTAAGAACTTCACCGCCTGCTTCCTGCATAGCTTCAGCCAGTTCTTCGGTTATCGCCCTCGCATCGTCTGGCAGATATTCAGTGTACATGATTTTTTCTGAATTATAGTCATAAATCACTCCGCCGTTGTAAAGAACTACAGGCATTTTCAGTTCAATCAAAGAGCGGTACTGTTCAAAAGCCTCCATAGTGCGACCTGTAGAAACTGTAAATTTTCCACCGAGTGATATGAATTTTTCGATAGCCAGACGGTCTTTGTCGGTTATCTTTTTATCGGAGTTAAGAAGTGTACCGTCCATATCGCTCATAATAATAACTTTTGATATATCTTCAAACAAAATTTCCACCTCATTTTCAAGTCTTTTCAATTTTGTTCAGTATTTTTCGGAAATACTCGGGCAATTCGCTGATAAACTCCATATATTCCTCAGTAGTCGGATGAATAAATCCTATTTTACGGGCGTGTAGACACTGCCCGTCAATATCCCTGTAGCGTTTTCCGTAAACATCATCACCGAGTACAGCGTGTCCGATATAAGAAAGATGCACACGAATCTGATGTGTACGACCTGTTTCAAGTCTTAAACGGACATGAGCAAAACCGCCGTACTGCTTTATTACAGAATAATGTGTGACCGCATTCCGTGAATTTTCTGTTGTCACACACATTTTTTTACGGTCGGTTTTGTGCCGTCCTATAGGTGCGTCAATCGTTCCCGCAGTTTCTTTGAAATACCCCGTTGCAACCGCTTCATACTCCCGTGTGAAACTGTGTTCCTTAATCTGCTTTGCAAGATGCAGATGTGACTTATCATTTTTAGCAACAATAAGCAGACCGCTTGTGTTTTTGTCAATCCTGTGTACTATCCCAGGACGGATTACACCGTTTATGCCCGAAAGACTTTCACCGCAGTGATACAGAAGAGCGTTTACAAGCGTACCGTTATAATTTGCGTGGGCAGGGTGTACAACCATACCTTTCGGCTTATTCACAACAAGCAGGTCATCGTCCTCATAGACTATATCAAGCGGAATATTTTCGGGAACAGCGTCCATAATCTGCGGTTCGGGAATTTCAACAGAAATATCGTCATTTAATTTTATTTTATAATTCTTGTTTATATTTTTTCCGTTTACAAGAATATTTCCCTTTTCAAGAAGTCCCTGAACTGCCGAACGTGTCAGACCGTCTGTATTGTCAGAAATATATTTGTCAATTCTTCCGCCACAGTTCTTCTCATCAACATAAAGATGAATTATTTCAGACATTTTTTTCTGCCTCTTTTCCGTTTTCACGTTCAGCCTTTTCAATTTTCGGGTCAATGAATATTCCGTAAACCAAAAGCAGTACAAACGCCACTGTAACGCATATATCGGCGACATTGAAAATAGCAAACCTGAAAAGCTTTATTTCAAACATATCAACAACATATCCGAAACGCATACGGTCAATAAGATTCCCGATACCCCCCGCAATAAAAAGACCCATTGCAATATCAAGCAGTTTTGAACGCTTTATCAATACAAACATTGCAACAATTCCGACGGCAATCACAAGTGCGGTAAATCCCACAAGAAACCACCTTTGTCCTGCCATACTTCCGAAAATTGCACCATTGTTTTCAAGATAAGTGAGGTCAATAATTTTAAAGTCACCAAAATGAATGAAATCCATGCTTCCTACAGGCTGAAGCACATCAACTGCCCAGTTTTTCACAAGCTGGTCGGCAGCAACCAGTAAGCCAATCATTACAACAAGAAAAACAGCCATTAATTTTCCTTTCAATAAATACTGCCTGCCGACGTTCAGACAGCAGGCAATATAATACAAAAATTATACTTCAACAGCAATAACACATCTCTGACAAAGTGTCGGGTGTTCGTGGTTTGTACCTACATACTTGGAATAACACCAGCAGCGTTCACATTTGTCACCGTCTGCCTTTACAACTTCAAAACTTGTTTCGCTGTCGGACTTTTCAACCGCAACGTCTGAAACAATAAGAATTTCCGTAAGCTGTTCAGCAAGTGCATTATATTTTTCATAATCCTCTGAGGACGCATGAATAACAATTCCTGCTTCAAGCGACTTGCCTATTGTCTTGGCATTTCTTGCCTCTTCAAGAACCTTGTTCACAGACTCACGTGTTGAATAGATAAAGTTCCATTTTTCGACAAATTCCGCACTAAACTCAATACCTGACTTTTCGGGCATCTGATTGAGGAAAACACTTTGTGTGTCGTCGTTTGCGGAATGTGGCATGAATCCCCATATTTCTTCAGCAGTAAACGAAATAATAGGTGCGGCAAGTCTTGCAACGGCACTGAGAATCCTATACATAGCGGTCTGAGCAGAACGGCGAAGCTCGGAATCTTCCTTTTCACAGTAAAGTCTGTCCTTGATGATGTCAAGATAGAAGTTGGACATATCAATTACACAGAAATTGTGAATTGCGTGGAAAGCAATATGGAAGTCAAAAGCATTATAGCCCTCGTTTACCTTTTCAATAAGTGCGTCAAGACGCATAATTGCCCACTTGTCAAGTTCTGTAAGCTTATCATCAGAAACACTGTCAGTATCAGGATTGAAGCCCTTGCCGTTTCCGAGATTTCCGAGAATGAACCTTGCTGTATTTCTGATTTTCTTGTAAGCGTCTGAAAGCTGACTGAGAATCGGCTTTGAAATTCTTATATCAGAATGATAGTCGGAAGATGCAACCCACAGACGAAGAATGTCAGCACCGTACTGGTCAGTAATTTCACTTGGGTCAATACCGTTTCCGAGTGACTTATGCATAGTCTTGCCCTGTCCGTCAACTACCCAGCCGTGAGTACATACAGCCTTATAAGGAGCAGAACCCTTGTAAACCACAGATGTAAGAAGTGATGACTGAAACCAGCCTCTGTACTGGTCAGCACCCTCAAGATAGAGGTCGGCAGGCCATGAAAGATTTTTATTCTGTTCCATTACAGCAGAGTGAGAAACACCGCTGTCAAACCATACGTCCATAATGTCATATTCCTTTGTGAACTCACCACAGCCACATTCACACTTTACAGTATCGGGAATAAATTCCTTTACGTCCTTAGTCCACCATGCGTCAGAACCTTCAGCACGGAAAAGGTCGGCAATAGCCTTTATAGTATCGTCATTTACAATCGGTTTTCCGCAGTCCTTACAGTAGATAATCGGAATCGGAACGCCCCATGTTCTCTGACGTGAAATGCACCAGTCACTTCTGTCACGAACCATGCCTTTAATTCTGTCCTCGCCCCATTCGGGAATCCACTGAACAGATTCAATAGCCTTTACAGCCTCGTCCCTGAAACCGTTCACGGAACAGAACCACTGTTCTGTTGCACGGTAGATAATGGGACTGTTGCATCTCCAGCAGTGCGGGTACTGGTGTACGATTTTCTGAATGGCAAGAAGTGCATTGAGTTCTTCAAGCTTCTTGGCAATAGCCTTGTTAGCCGTATCGGTATCCATACCCTCAAACTCACCTGCTTCGGCAGTCTGTCTGCCCTTTGAGTCAACGCATACGATAATTCCGATGTCGTCATACTTCTTGCAGACTTCAAAGTCCTCCACACCATAACCAGGGGCAGTGTGAACACAGCCCGTACCGCTTTCAAGAGTTACATGGTCACCGACAATAACGGGGGAAGGTCTGTCATAAAGAGGGTGTTTTGTTTTCATGCCCTCAAGTTCTGCACCTGTGAAAATGCCGTCTGTTGTATACTCCGTAATGCCTGCCGTCTCCATAGTTGTTTTTACGAGTTCTTCAGCCATTACATAGTATTCGTCACCGACTTTTACAAGCGTATAGTTATATTCAGGTCCGAGACAGATAGCAAGGTTGCCTGGGATAGTCCATGTGGTAGTAGTCCAGATAACGAAATAAATCTTTGAGAGGTCAAGACCCATTCCTGTAAAAATACCCTTGTCGTCCGTAACGTTGAATTTTACATAGATAGAGTGACAGGGGTCGTTTGAATACTCTATTTCAGCTTCCGCAAGGGCGGTGTTGCAGTCAGGACACCAGTAAACAGGTTTAAGTCCCTTATACATATAGCCTCTTTTTGCCATTTCACCGAAAACTTCAATCTGGCGTGCTTCAAACTCAGGCTTAAGAGTAAGATACGGGTCGTCATAATCTCCGAGAGTACCGAGACGCTTAAACTGTTTCATTTGATTATTGACGTGCTTCATAGCGAAGTCATGACAGTGTTTTCTGAGTTCAACAGGCGGAATTGCACCGTTTTCAACACCGATTGCCTTCATTGCCTTGAGTTCAATCGGCAGACCGTGAGTATCCCAGCCGGGAACATAAGGAGAACAAAAACCACTCATATTCTTATATTTTACTATAAAATCCTTGAGGGTTTTATTGAGAGCCGTACCCAGATGAATTTCACCGTTTGCATACGGAGGACCGTCATGCAGAATATAAGAGGGTTTACCCTGATTCTTTTCAATCATCTTATAGTAAAGTCTTTCACTTTCCCACTTTTCAAGTGTAGCAGGTTCTCTTTTCGGCAGATTTCCACGCATGGGAAAATCTGTTTTTGGTAAATTAAGGGTAGTATTGTAATCCAATGCCATTTTTCCTTGATTTTTCACACTCCTGTGAAAAATCCTCCTTTCATCATATTTTCCTTTAAGGAATTTATATTATTATTCAATCTGTTCTGAAACTATGGCAGCCGCAATCTGTTCAGCGGTCTGTGGCTGAACCTGTCCCGTAGCCTCTTCATAAGTTTCGGGCATAGTCGAAATAAGTTCAAGATGTTCCTTATAAACATCAAACAGGCTTTTCTTAAAGTCTGCAACCTGCTGCTGTGCCTCAATAAGAGCTTCCTTTTCCTTTGCTATTTCCTCACGGTTCTTTTCCATAGCTACAGCGTGCTGACGGATAGCTTCATCTTCAAGAGCATCTGCCTTTGCCTTTGCCTCTGCTATAATCTGTTCAGCCTTTTCGTGTGCCTCATTGATAACCTGATGCCCCTGTTTCTGTGCGCCCAGAAGAGCGTCCTTAAGAGCGTCCTCGTCTCTCATGTATTCACGCACTTTGTCGGCAAGAACCTGAATTTTATTGTTAGCTTCATTGCGTTCACGTTCCATTTCGTCAAGCTCCGCTTCAAGCTGTGCAAAAAATTCATCAATTTCTTCCTGCTTATAGCCGAAAGCTGCTTTTTCAAATCTTTTGTTTCTAACGTCCTTTGAAGTAATCATATATATATTTCACCTCTAAACAAATTTTTTCAAACTGATATGTATGCGGTCTTTCTTTGTGGGACTTCCTATATCTGACAGAATAAACCTTCCGCAGCCCCTTACGGAAAGTATGTCCCCTTTATGAAGTTCTGCCGAAACGGATTCTGCCGGAAAATGATTTACTTCAACTTTTTCCGAACGGATAAGCCTTGCGGCATTTTCACGGCTGAGTTTAGCGGCAAGACTTACAATACAGTCAAGGCGGAGTGAGGCGACAGTGCCGTTTATAACTGTAAATTCCTGCTTTACTTCCATTTCAAAAGGTCTGTCGGAAAAGCACCTGATACCTGTTTTTCCTATTTTTGAAACAGTAGAAGAAATAAGTCGTGCGGCAACGTCCGTCATAAAGACCTGTGCCATGCCTTCGCCTGTTATAATATCGCCTATGGTATCACGCTTTAATCGCATACCCATGAAAGTACCAAGAAAATCCCTGTGTGTCAGTTTGTCTTCTTTTCTGTACGTAAAAGTAAGGCACTTAAACGGAAAATCATCAGTAATATAATCTTCACAGTAATCAGGATATACCGCCAGCATCTTCCGCATTGCGTCCTTATGCCCGCCCCAAAGGGTATACATCAGTTCACCCGTATTGCGTGAACACCACAGCTCTGCTGCCGCACACTGCCTTTCGTCAAGAAAAGAGGAAAAACAACCTGCTCCGCTTCTTTCACAGCGATTTACAATATCACCCAGCCTTGCATAAAAAAGCTTATCAGAAGATGTGTCCATCAGATAAACACACCGTTGTTTTCAAGTTCTCCCACAAGGTCCTCGCCGATAAATCCCACATTATACGGTGTAATTATGTATGTGAGATTTGCAACGGGCTTAAGGCTGCCGCCGTTTGCATAGGCAACGCCCACAAGGAAGTCGATTATTCTTCTCTTGTTTTCGGGAGAAGCTGTTTCAAGATTAAGGACAACTGTTTTCTTCGCAATAAGATGGTCTGCAATCTGCTTTGCATCTGTAAATGCCGAAGGCTTTACAAGTACTACCTGAAGCTGTGCCGTTGTCTGAATATTAACCACCTTATTTCTGCGTCCGTTTCCTACGCTTATTCTTTCACTGTTGCTGCTGTTTTCGTGAACAGGCGGCGGAGGGGGGGCTTCTTCAGCTTCAGCACGCTGGGAAGACGGCTCAACAGTCGGTTTGCGTACGGGAGCAGGTACTTCAACCTGTTCATCATCGTCATCTTCTTCTGCGGCAAAGAAAAAATCCTTGATATTGTCAATTAGTTTCATATTAATACTCCTTCTCCGCATTTCATTTTATCTGTTCTACACACGGAATAAATGCGGAGTATTCCGTGAACGGACGTTACCCTGAAAGAATATCGAACAAAGAACAGTGAAAGTTCTTTGATTTTATCTTATGCTGTAGTTCCTTGCTCCAAACAATCCTGTTCCTATTCTTACAAGAGTAGAGCCGAATTTAACCGCTTCGGCATAATCGTGGGTCATTCCCATTGAAAGTATGTCCATTGAAACCATGTCTTTTTTGTCGGAAGCGGTTTTATTGAAAAGTTCCTGCATTCTTCCTAAAAAAATATCGCTTTCAGACGGCGGGGGGATTGTCATAAGACCTTTTATGCGTATTCCCTCAAGCTGTGCAAGCTGTTCAATAAGTTCGCTCAGTCCGGACGGTGAAACACCGCTTTTTGAATCCTCACCGCCTATATTCACTTCACAGAGAATGTCCATTACCTTGTTGTTTTTAACAGCAAGACGGCTTATTGTTTCACCAAGTCTGAAACTGTCAACAGACTGAACCATACTTACCGAATCTATTATATATTTGACCTTATTGGTTTGCAGACTTCCTATAAACTGAACTTCCGCCGATTTTTCATATATATCTTTTTTGGAAAGATACTCCTGCACACGATTTTCGCCGAGAAGGTCAATCCCGAGCGAGACGGCGTGGTTGACTGCTTCAGGAGCTACAGTCTTTGTAACAGCCATAATACGCACCGTATCTTCAGGGGAGCGGTATTTTGAAAAAGCCTCGCCTGTGCGTTCACGTATAATGCGGAGGTTCTCGTCGATATAGCTGAAATTATTTTCCACTTTATTCAACACCTTCAATCATAATATCATCATACAGGGAAAGATAACTGCTGTCGTTTTCATGAACTGCCGAAAGAACGTAATCACTTCCCTCGTATATAACATCAATTTTTTTAAATTCAACCTGTTCGCCCTTTAAAATGTTGACACCTTTATAGTTTACACTTTCGGAAACCGTTCCTGTTCCGCCCGAACTTTCAGAAGTTTCTTCCTGAATATCCTTGAATCTTATAGCTTCTCTCGGAACTTTAAGCCCTCTGTAATTTCCCATTATCAATTCAACATTTTCACATCTGTGCTGAACAAGTTCCTCATTGAACTGACTGCACACAAGAATTATTATACTTTCCGCAGGATTGCCCTCGTCACGTATTTCAACTATTTCAGCGTCATATGTATCTGCCGAAGTTTCAAAACGCAGACTTACCCATTTGCCCGTTTCATATTCTTTACGTGAATTGTCAACTATTCCCGCAAGACACCAGCTGTAATTGTCAATAAGCTTTCCGACAACAGTACTGTCATTTTCTTTTTTATCCTCAATACTTTTAAGCTGTTCAACGGTAAGCTGTCCCGTTGCGTCGGTTGAAAGAAGTTCTTCATATCCGTCACAGTAGCTTGCAAAGTAAGCAGGACGTTCAGAGCTTATGACTTCAACAGGCTGTACAGACTGCTGGCGGAGCTGTTCAAGTTCGGCGTTGATGTCCGCAATCTGCTGTTTGAAGTCAGTCACTTCATTTGTAATAATCTGATATGTACTCATTTCGACAAGAAGAGTATCAATATCGGATTTTACCGTTTCATAGTCTTTAATATCACGGCAGTATATATAATTACGGAAATTTTCTTCAATACTTGCCGAAAGGCTGAGAGGCTGTGCAGATTCAAGCGTACCCTGGTTCTGTATTTTTTTCAGTATGTAAAGTTCCTTTTCAAGTCTGTTTATTTCCCTGTTTATGCTTATCTGTGTATCTGTGGGATATACTTCCGCTATAATACTTCCTCTACCGAGCTTACCGCCGTCCGAAACGTTATAGCTCAGAACACCGTTTCCGCTGTATTTTATAACCTGCTCGTCTCTTATAAAAACGCCTCTTAAAATTTTTGAAGATGTGGCTTCCGCCATAAGAGCCGATTCCGTAGGGGCTTCTTTGTTGCGGAAATTATAAACTATGCTTATAAAAATAACGAAAAATAAAATCAGAACCGCATTCCTGAGAATCTTGACAATGATGCCGCTGTCCGATTTATTAGAACGCATTCATATCACCGATTCAGTCGTTTTTTTCAGATACGTCGAGGATAGAAACAGCCCTTGCAGGAATGATTGTTGAGATGGCGTGCTTATAGACAAGCTGCTGTTTGCCGTCACAGTCAAAAATGGCAACATAGCCGTCAAAGCCTCTTATCATTCCCTTGAACTGAAAACCGTTTGTAAGGATAACAGTCACCATAATCTTGTCTTTTCTGCACTGATTCAGGAATACGTCCTGTAAATTAATAGTCTTGTTCATACATAAATCTCCATTCTTTTTCAAAAATAATATATGTATTTATATACACTCAATACATTATATCACAGATTAAAGTAATTTTCTATAGTTTTTTCAGACTTTTCTGAAATTTCATTTTTTTTATTAAATTCGTCCAAAAAAATCCACTTAATACGTGTATTTTTTCTAAACCACGTAAGTTGTCTTTTAGCGTAACGGCGTGTTTCCTGTTTTATCATGTCGATACACGCTTCAAGGGTCATCCGATTTTCAAAGTACGGAATAAGCTCTTTATAGCCTATAGCATTGGAAGCCGTTTTCATTCCGCTCTCACGCCAGAGACTTTCCGCCTCCTCAACAAGACCGTTTTCCACCATTCCGTCAACACGCATATTTATCCTGTCATAGAGAATCTGTCTGTCATGAAAATTCAGACCGATAACAAGAGAATCATAAGGACTTTCAACAAGACGGCTCTCCGCTTTCAGTTCACTGAATCTCCGCCCCGTAACATGAAATACTTCCAATGCACGGACAACTCTTACAACGTTGTTCATATGTATTGACTCGGCAGCGACGGGGTCGGTTTCAATAAGCTTATTGTATAAAAATTCATTGCCGTTTTCTCTTGCCAGCCTGTAGAGTTCCGCACGGTATTCCTCATCACTTCCGCCGTCAGAAAATTTTACGTTTTCAAGAAGCGAGTCAATATAAAGACCTGTACCGCCGACAATTACAGGCAGTTTTTCCCTGTTCAGAATATCACGAATCTTTTCATTTGCAAGTTTCACATAGTCCGATACACTGAAAGAAACGTCCCTTTCAAGAAAATCAATCAGATGATGCGGTATACCCTGCATTTCCTGCACTGTCGGCTTTGCGGACGCTATGTCAAGACCCTTGTAAATCTGCATTGAATCGGCGGAAACTACTTCTCCGTTGTACTTTTTGGCAAGTTCGACACCAAGTGACGTTTTTCCTGAAGCCGTAGGACCTACAACAGCCAGCACTTTCGGTTTATTTTTACCATTCACATAACTCCCCCTTTAATCAGGTACGTCTGAACTGATGTGCAATATTGCTCTTTGTCATTGTGAACATTACAGGTCTGCCGTGTGGACAGTGACGGATTTTTTCGTCATAATAAACCTGCTCCGCAAGCGACTGCAACTCACTCATACTGTTTTTGTCGTTTGCTTTTATGGCAGACTTACAGGCGACAGTATGAAGCATATCATCAAGCATATGCGACTGTGGATTATGACGGTAAAGTCTGAGATTTTCAGCGATTTCAGCAATTACCGCCTCTATGTCAAGCTCCGTCACAAAAGTCGGGACAGCCTTCGCCGAAATACACGGACGTTCCGAAAAGTCAAATAAGAATCCCAAATCCGCAAGAAGTTCCCTATTTTCTTCCATTGCACTGTATTCTTCCGCAGTAAGCAGGATTTTTATTTCATTCATAAGCATCTGTGTATACTGACGGCAGTTTCTGCTTTTCAGCCTTTCAAAAATTATACGTTCATGTGCGGCGTGCTTGTCAATCATGACGATTTTTTTGTCGTCCGCTTCGGCAATGACATAAAGTCCGAAAGCTTCACCTATAACACGTATTTTCGGCTTTTCCGTCCATACGGATTCTTTATTTTCAGTTTCGGAAAATGTTTTCTTCGGTTCGGACGGTTCAACAGTTTCAAAAGATTTACTGCTGATATAACTGAAATTTTCAAGCGGTTCGGAAACTTTCTTTTCCGTTTTTGGCGGAACTTTTACAGGTTTACGAGCTTCTTCAGGTTTGCTATATACACTGCAAACCTCAATGTCAGCAGTTTCCAGAACTTCGTCAAAAGTATCAGGAACAATAATATTATTATTTTCGACAAGCTTTTTTTCAGTTTCTTCAATCTTATCAACAGGGGTAAATATAAACTCCTGCTGCTGTTCAATTTCTTCTTTTTCATTCACCGTCACTTCTGTCTGTTTTAACGGCGGTTTCAATTCAAACTCATAAATAAGACCGTCTTTCACCATAGCATTCGTTACTGCGGAAAATATAATGTCTGAAACCTGCTTTTCATTGGTAAAACGCACTTCCGCTTTTGACGGGTGAATATTTACATCAATAACAGACGGGGCAATGTCAATCATAAGCACACACGCAGGAAATTTTCCCGTCATGACCATATTTTCATATGCACTTTCAAGAGCAACAGAGCATATTTTTGAACGGATATGCCTGCCGTTTACAAAGAAATTCTGAAAAGAACGGTTATTCCGTGAATAAAGAGGCTTTACGGCATAACCCGTTATATGTATATTGTTTTCTTCATAGTCAACAGGCATCATGTCACGGGCAAAGTCACGACCGTAAACCGCATAGACTGCCGAAAAAAGTTCTCCGTCACCGCTTGAATTAAATTCAATCCTGTTGTCACGTATAAATTTAAAAGATATTTCTGGGTGTGAAAGAGTTATCTTCTGAATAATCTGACTGACGGCGTTTGCCTCTGTAACGTCTTTTTTCATAAACTTACGGCGTGCAGGTACATTATAGAAAAGGTCACGTATAACAATAGTCGTGCCGTCGGGACAACCGCTCTTTTCATACAGGACTTCTTCACTGCCCTCTATTCTGTATAAAGTTCCGTAAGTTTCATTTTTCTGCTTTGTCATGGTTTCAACTCTGGAAACAGCCGACACGGAAGCAAGTGCCTCCCCTCTGAATCCCAGAGTACATATATTGTCGAGGTCATCTTTTGTCAGAATCTTGCTTGTTGCATGACGGAGAAAAGCTTTCGGAACATCATCAAACGACATTCCGCACCCGTCGTCAGTGACACGCATATAAGACATACCGCCGTTTTTTATCTCAACAGTTATATGTCCCGCTCCCGAATCAATTGAATTTTCCACAAGTTCCTTTATTACGGATGCAGGTCTTTCTATAACTTCACCTGCCGCAATAAGTTCGGATATTTCCCTGCTCAGAACGTTTATTGACGACATCGTTTTTTCTCCTTTCAAATTCTATATGCCGAGTATTGTAAATACTCCATGTTCTGCAAAAGATTCCTGTATCCAGTCATTTACATCTTTTACAGCTTCCTTTGTACGTCCGAAAGCCGCTTCACATATCATCTGCCAGTCTTCAGGCGTAATTTCCGTGGTTTCATACGGAGAATATTTCGGCAGAACATCAAGAAAAAGCTTTTTCAGACCTGTGTCTCTGAAATCCTCATCATATATATATATTGATTCGTCATTCCAGAATAAATTATTCCATTTACCCCTGAAAAATTCATGGCAGTCCGTTCCCTTCAATTCATCTTTTCTGTAAAAATACTTCAAGCTACCACTCCCTGTTCAGTATAATTTTTTGTGTTTTTGTGTGAATTTTTACCAGCCATAATAATCATCATATCCATAGTCATCATAACCATAATCATCATAGCCGTAATCATCGTAACCGAAATCATAATATCCATCATTATAATCGTAATCATAGTCAATAACGGCTGTTGTAGTTGTTGTTGCATTCGGATTTACAAACGTTCCTGCAACATATCCTGCCGCCGTCTGAGCTGCCGGCTCTGTTTCAACCGAAGCTTCGGTAGATTCTTCTGTTTCTTCTTCCGTTTCACCGTCGGCTGTATCTTCAGCTGACTCTTCAGTATTTTCTTCTGTTGCTTCTTCCTCCGTCGGAACTTCTTCGGGTACAATATTCTCGTTTATAAGACCCATTTCGTACTTCTTGTTAAGTATACGCATAACACTGTCGTCTATACGTGACTGCTTAATTTCTCCCGATTCAACCGCACTGCATACAGAATCAATTGCTTCCACCATATCAGACGGCATAAGCACTATA
The DNA here is from genome assembly GCA_947177755.1 of uncultured Ruminococcus sp. Classification (GTDB taxonomy): domain Bacteria; phylum Bacillota; class Clostridia; order Oscillospirales; family Ruminococcaceae; genus Ruminococcus. The sequence continues at coordinate 18,934 of CAMWVV010000023.1, forward strand.
TCAACACCTGCATTTATAGCCATAACTGCGGCTTCACCTGCGGAATATACGTCTGTAATGGTATTCATCATCTGCGAATCGGTTATTATAAGACCGTTGAAACCAAGTTCGTTCCTCAGAAGTTCCGTAACAACAGTATCGGAAAGGTCGGAGGGAAGCCAGTCACCTACTCCTGATATAACCTGATGACCCACCATAACAAAGTCCGCACCTGCTTCTATGCCCTTTCTGAAAGGTACAAATTCAGTTGCACGAAGGTCGTCAAGTGAACGCTTGATAGTTACATCTGAATCAGTATGTGTATTACCTTCAGCCGCTCCCAGACCCGGAAAATGTTTCAGTGTAGCACAAACTCCTGCGTCCTTAAGACCCATAGCAACGTTTGAAGCCATATTTGCCACAACTGCGGGGTCACTGCTGAACACACGTCCGCCGAGTTCACTCGCATCACTTATATTGACATCGGCAACAGGAGCAAAGTCCAGATTAAAGCCGAGTTCCTTAAGGTCTGTGCCTATTGTGTAACCTATTTCATAGGAAACGTGTTCATCATTTGCCTCGCCATAAGTAACCATATCGTCAAAAGCCGTTGTTCCGAGCGTGTCGGCAACTCTTGCAACTGTTCCGCCCTCTTCGTCAACAGACATAAACATTCCTATACCATTATTATTGTTCATCGCACATTCCTGAATATCACTAATCAGCTGTGCAGTCTGTTCAGTTGTTTCAAGATTTTCGGCAAACATTATCATTCCGCCGATTGGATAATTTACAATTGCCTCATCAACAATTTCGTCATAAAGCGTTACAACGTCCCAGCCTGAAAGCTGTTCGGGAGTTGTAATGAACATCTGACAGACTTTTTCCTGCAATGTCATTTTTTCAAAGATAGTTTCAGGTACTGTCTTTTCAGGTGCAGGCGGTTCAGTCGGCTCTTCAACCTCTGTTATCGGTTCTGTTGACGGTTCTTCTGAAACCTCATCTGTCGTCTGTTTCTTTTCTGCACAGGCACACAGTACTAAACTCATGCTTAGTGCCATAGCCATTAATTTTTGTACTTTCATTTAAATACCTCCGGTCTGTTTATATAAATATCCTCACTGCAAACAGGTTTTCTTCCTATTATTTTGTCACCTTTGATAACTGAATCTTTTACTCGTCATAACATTCTTTATTTCAAAAAAATAATTACACAAGAAACTACAAGAACAATTACTTTTTTATTCATCATTTTTATAATCCTCAGTTTTTTATAAGTTCAAGAACATCATTTAGCAACATTCTGCATTCACTGTCTGTCAGTTCATCAATGTTTGTTTTTCTGAGCATACCAAACGCTGTTTCACGGTTTATGCTTTCAAAGCTTATCTGTCCGCTTTCCTCATGGGAAACATTGGCAATAATACTGTTATGATTCTGTTCCATTTCCTCAAGAAACTCTCTCGCACGGCTTACTACTTTCGGCGGAAGTCCCGCAAGCTTTGCAACGTCCACACCATAGCTTTCGTCAACTCCCCCACGCACTATCTTCCTCAGAAAACGTATTGTACCGCCGTGTCTGTTTACTGCAATACTGTAATTCTTAACGCCGTCAAGTTCGTTTTCAAGTCCTATAAGTTCGTGATAGTGGGTAGCAAAAAGAGTTTTGCAGCCAAGTTTCTTTGACGTGCAGATATGTTCCGCAACCGCACGGGCAATGCTTACACCGTCATAAGTTGAAGTACCCCTGCCGACTTCATCAAGTATAACAAGACTTTCAGGCGTTGCATTTCTGAGAATATCCGCAACTTCACTCATCTCAACCATAAACGTACTTTGTCCTGCTGTGAGGTCGTCGGAAGCTCCGACACGGGTGAATATCTTGTCCGCTACCGAGATTTTAGCTGAATTTGCAGGTACAAAAGAACCAATCTGAGCCATAAGCACTATTAATGCCGTCTGACGCATATAAGTGGATTTACCTGCCATATTAGGTCCTGTTATAATTGACATTCTGTTTTCTTTTGTGTCCATATAAATATCATTCGGCACAAACATTTCATCTTTCAGCATAAGTTCGACAACAGGGTGACGACCTGCTTTTATATCAATAATACCATCAAGTGAAATATCGGGCTTGACATAGAGGTTTCTTATTGCAACCTCAGCAAACGAACATAGTACATCAACCGACGCAACCGCAGAAGCCGTTTTCTGAACCGTTTCAAGCATTGAAGCGAGATAGTCACGCACTTCACCGAAAATTTCCGCTTCCAGTGCAAGAGCCTTGTCCTTTGCACCAAGTATGGAATTTTCAGCGTTTTTAAGTTCTTCGGTAATAAATCTCTCGGAATTTGCAAGCGTCTGTTTTCTTGTCCAGTCTTTCGGAATAAGGTCATAATATGAGCGTGTAACTTCCAGATAATAGCCGAATACACGGTTAAATCCTATTTTAAGATTCTTTATCCCCGTTGCCTCACGTTCACGCTGTTCAATACTGTCAATTATTTCTTTTCCGTGATTCATGATATGACGCAGATTGTCAAGTTCCTCATTGAAACCATCTTTTATAACACCGCCGTCTTTTACAGCTACAGGCGGTTCGTCGGTTATGGCATTTTCAACAAGCCTGACTATTTCGTCAAGTCCCGAAATTTCACTGTTGTACCTTTTAAGCAGCTTTGAAGTATCAAGCTTTTCCAGTTCGCTTTTTATAAACGGCAATTGTAAAGCCGTTGCGGAAAGAGACTTCAGGTCACGGGGATTTGCACTCTTATACATTACTTTTGTCATGAGACGTTCAAGGTCGTAAACATGGTCAAGCAGGTTCTGCAAATCAGAAAGAACAATACTTTTTCTTGTAAGTGCCTCTACAGCGTCAAGACGCTCTATAATTTTGGCAGGACTTTTAAGGGGCTGTTCAATCCAGTTTTTAAGAAGACGACGACCCATTGAAGTTCTCGCCGAATCAAGAACCCACAACAGAGAACCTTTTTTCTCCTTGCTCCTGAGAGTTTCGGTAAGTTCAAGATTACGCCTTGCATTTAGGTCAAGACCCATAAATGCATCGCCGTTGAGCATTTCAATTGAAGTAAAACGTGAAACGGAAGTTTTCTGTGTATCGTTTATATAGTCAAACAGTCCGCAGACTGCCGAACAGTCCGCACCGTTTTCACTTATTCCAAGCTCTCTTACAGATTTGACACCGAAAACCTCCTCAACAGCTTTTCTTCTGCTTTCAGAATCAAAACATATTCTTTCCCTGAGCGTTACCGCACATTTAAGGCGTATTTTTATAAAATCCGCAATATTCTTTAATGAAAGAAAACTTTCGGGAAATATAATCTCGGCAGGCTGACACCGTGAAAGCTCGTTTATAACTCCTGCTTCAAAATCTTTGCCCTGAAACATACTCAGATACGCTTCACCCGTTGAGATGTCCGCCGACGCAACACCGCAGGATTTTTCATATTCGTCATAGTATATACTGCAAATATAATTATTTCTGCTGTCGTCAAGCATACTGCTTTCAATAAGAGTACCCGGAGTTACTACACGTATAACGTCACGTACCACTATGTCACGGCTTTCAGACGGGTCTGTAAGCTGTTCGCATACCGCAACCTTAAAACCTGCATCAATAAGTCTTTTTATATACGTATCTGCCGCATGATACGGCACTCCGCACATCGGCGCACGCTCTTCAAGACCGCAGTCTTTTCCGGTGAGAGTAAGCTCGACTGCTTTTGAAGCTGTAATTGCATCGTCAAAAAACATTTCATAAAAATCGCCCACACGGAAAAACATTATACAGTCCTGATATTTTTCCTTTATGTCAAGGTACTGTCTCATCATAGCAGAAACTTTATTCCTGTCAATTTTCATTAATGTGATGCTCCTTTCTGAATCAGCCGCAGCCTCCGCACGTTGCACAGCTTCCTCCGCAGTTGAATTCAGGTGTACAGGTTTCGGGGTCTTCACCGTTCGCACAAAGTGATATAATCTGATTTATATTATTGATAAGACTTTCAAGTGAACTCTGTGTGGCATTGAACACAATCATATTTTTGTTGCTCATGATTTTCTGATACACTGCTTTCAGTTCGCCGTCAATCTCATTGACTTTATCGGAATCATAATTTTCCTCACCCATTGCGAGACTTAATTTTTTTCTGAGTTCACTGAACTTTTCAATATCCGCCTGTAACTCCTTGTCCTCGTCATTGACCTGCTTTGCAAGAGTATAGGCAATATACCTGTCGTCCTGCTGAATAGCCTTTCCGAGTTCTCTTGTCATCTGAATAACGTCCATAAAATTCATTCTCCTTTTATCTTTTTTATTACTAAATGCTTGTATGTGCATAGATAGTTTCAACAATATTTCCGTCAATATCCATTTCAGCAATATAACTGAAATAAGGTCCTGAACTTATCTCAATGAAAATATGTTCATCTTCCGCCTGAATAACGAAAATATCATAATAGTAGTCATTTTCAAAAAATTCACCTGCGTCAAAAATCTTAATATTTTCACCTTTTCCGAGCCTGTAAATCTGACCGTCAACGTCCGTATTTATTGCATACGGCTGATACAGTATATAATCATCATAAAACGCAAAAGTCCTCACATTTTCACAGATTTTTTCACTGACATAATCATTCAGATTCATGCGGTAAAGATGATGTTCGGCGGAAATATAGTACATATAATCACCGCAGAATACGCCTGCTCCGCTCTCGTCAAGAGAGGTGTTTACTTTTGTTTCAGTATCATAAACGCCATAGTTTATATAATCTGCTACATAGAAAATATTATTTCCGTGAACAGCGTATTTATCTATATGAAGATTTATAAAAGCCACCTGTTCAGTGTCAGAACCGTCATACCTCATACGCAGAATTTCCGTTCCTGCATCATTCCTGCAAAGGCAGTAAATATACTCATCGGTAAAATAATAATCAGAGATTTCCTTTTCTTCGTACTTTAATTCATTATACTTGCCGTCTTTGAAAGAACAAAGTTTACTGCTTCTGTAACTAATGCAGCCGTAAAAAATATTATCTTTATACAAATATGCGTTGAAATCATCTGCATTTTCCACAAATGAGCATTTTTTGTCTGCGTCCTCATGGAGCAGAACATAATATGCACTGTCACGACCGCCCTTATAGGAATAATAATAACGACCGCTGTCATCAAAAAACAAAGTCTCTTTCCTATTCAGATAATACGTTTTGTCTGGTTCGCCCACTTCAATATCCGTTACGGCAGGAAATATTTCAGTATCGTCTTCATACTGTATTTCCGTAAGTGTTTCGTTTTTTGTTTCTGAAACATTCATATCTGCGGACGGGACTATATTTCCACAGCCCACAAGTGTTATCATACATAAAATTAAAATAAATTTCTTCATATCATTCTTCCGCTTACCGCCCAGTTCATAGCGTCCATAACTTCAATTCTGACAAATTTTCCCATAAGAGAAATATCCCCCTTAAATTCGGCAATAATAAATTCGTCACTTTTTCCCGTCAGATACCCGTCGTGTTTCTTTGAAACTCCGTCAACAAGCACACGCATTTTTATGCCGATAAAACGTTTATAATTTTGCGACGAAATTTAACGCTGTACTTCAAGTAATTTTATCATACGCTGACTTTTTACTCTTTCAGAAGTAAAATATT
>CAMWVV010000024.1 GCA_947177755.1 uncultured Ruminococcus sp.
GTACGACCGATTTTGATTACGGTATATGGCAGAGGGCTTCTAAAAAACAGCAGAGGCGTTACGACAATATAATTAAACATTTCGGTGCAGGCGGTGACCGTTATTTAGGCGGTGAAAATATGCTTGAACTGCTTTCTTACCACGTTTTCAGAAAGAATGAAAAACTTCTGCGTGAGAATAAAGTGCAGTTTACCCGACCGACAGAATGTGAGGCATTTGCAGGAAGTGAAATACTGATAGGCGAAACTCAACAGGCTAAATTCAATATGCGACAGTTGTCAAAAGAACTGCGTCCGCTGTGGGAGGGGCAGGAATACGACAAGACAAGTGTAATGCTTAATCTGCGTGACACCAACGGCGATAGTCAGTCGCTTGAATTGTCGGTAGACACAAAGGAACTTTATGACATCATAAGAAAGCGTATCGATAAAGGTGTTGACAACTTTTTTGAGGCTATGCACACAGCTCTTTCCACAGACAGTGTAAAAGAGGAAATCACGGGAAAAGTCAATAAAATACAGATATTCCTTGCAGGAAATTCAAGTAAGTCAAAAATGGTTAAGGAGTCATTTGACGAGTATATAGAGAAGTATACGCCGTCTTTCTGTGAACTTCTGAATATAGAAGCTGTAGAAACGCCCGAAAAGACTAAGAATTATTTTGTGAAAAAATATAATAATGGGTTTGTTAAAAAGGTTTTAGACGAATGTGATATATCATATGATGCTCTTGATGATGATTCATTTATTCAGAATATGGGTGTAGAAGATTTAATTGATTTCTTTGAGTGTCTTAATGATGATGAAATTATTCCTGATTTGATTGAATTGTGGAATGAGGGCGTTTTATCAGTTGAGCAACTTAAAGAAGCATATAAGGCAATAAAAAATGAAGATGTTGACATAGAAAGTTCGACAGCAATTAAAATAGCCAGCTTTATTTACAGCCATTCACAGATTTCCGATAAGATAAAAAACAAGCTTGGAAGTAATGATTTTATTAAAGTTAAATACTATCAGGAAGTCGCAAACGCCACACTGCCCGTTTCAGCATATGAAAACAATGAGTTGTTTGTACTCTATGCACCTCTCGGCACTGACGAGGCTAACGTTATACAGTCCGCAAGAAACATCATGACAAATAATAATATAATCCGTCCTAACGGAAAACTTGGTGTTGCATACGGACTTCTTGCGTGCCGAATCGGTTCACGTATAAAAGTTGAATCCGAGATTAAGGAAACGGACGAAATCAAATTTAATTTCTTTACAGGCTTTAACAGTCGTGGAAAGTTTGAAGTTGTGACAGACCGCAACATCAAATATAAAGAGTGGGTAGAATTTATTGATGCTTCCGAATCCGATTTTGAACTTTATTACACCGATCTGCCCGAAGCCGCAAATAATCAGATGTCAATACAGGGTGTGCGTAAGAAAATTTGCAAGATTGACGAAACAATGGACGACGCAATGGTTTATATACGTGCGGTTGAGCCGTCTGTGCTGGAGTATGCCGCAGCGTATGACGAAGAATCACTTGCAAATCAGGAATATCTTTCCGCACCGAAAAGAATAGTGCTTGAATAATGAGTAAGCGTATTTTAAATACAAATAACTGTATATTTAAGTGTTCGGCTCTTGCAGGAAGTATTACAATTCTGCCGTTTCCTCCGACTTTCAAGGACGGCAACGGACAGGCTCTTACCAAAAATACAAAGCTTTGCTGTAACGGTATCTGTAGTATTTTAACATCATCGGCAGGAGGTGTTCCTACTCCGTGTACACAAGTTTGTATAGGCAGTTGGATAAAAGGAATTGAGTTAAATAAGAAAATCAATAATGTTTCACTGCTTAATCAGAACGCTATGATTATGTGTCCTGTCGGCGGACAGATAACCGCAACACTTAAACCGCTTATACCGCCTGTTTCTGTCGATACACCTGCAATGCCCACAGCGGACACAGGTGTCAGGCAGAACGAAACCACCAGCGACAAAGATAAAAATGATAGTTTAAAAGACGAAAAAAACAGTCATGAAGAAAACAACAGGGACAAAAAGGAAGTTACAGAAGAAAAAGTTTTGTCCGATACTGAAACGGATAAAGAGGAAACTGAAGAAAAAAAGAGTACCGAAAAAGAAAAGAAAAAATATGACTTTGCACTGTGTCCGTACGAAAACTGTGAAAAAGCCGAAAACTGTCCGTATATACAGGCGGCAAGTACTATCGACACAAAGGGTGCTGCTTCAAAACTACGCAGAAATAGCAGTGCAAAGGAAAGGGATTATGACGAACTCGCTGACATACATATGCAGAAATACGAAATATCATGGGGCAATCAGGCTCATCACATGATTTCAATCAATGACGCTTATTGTCGTTATCCCGAACTTGTAAAGCTGGGGAATTATTTCGGATATGATATTAACTGCAAAGAAAACTGTTATTTCCTGCCAGCGTGGGAAAAAGGCGACGGTTACGGTGAAAAGCCTACCCACTACAAAAAGGCTCAGGCTTATGAAGTTATGGTCCTATCGGGTCTGCAATGGCACGTAGGACAGCACAATTATCGTATTGAACTACCGCAGGAAATAATTTCAAAGTATCCGCAGTTAAGGACGATGAAGTGTTACAGTGACAAGATAAACGAAGATGTGAAGAAATTAGTCATAATATTAAAAAAACGTTTTGAAAACGGCTGTCCGAAAGAAAATTATGAAAAAAACAGGAATTATTTCATAGAAAAAATGAACGGACTTTCCACCAAAATAGAGGAACATCTTGATATTTTCGGAACGTATCCGAAAGACAGTATTCCTTATTATGTTTCGGCGGAAGCACTGAGATATGCTTTTGAAATACCAAGAAGCGAGAAAGTGATATTTGTCAAAAAAGAGGGGAATGACTGGATATTCCGCAAATATAAGTATACAAAATATCTGAAGAACAATAATCAGGTATTTATGGAAGAAACGGACAGGTTTGTATATAGAGATAAGCGTGCGTGTATTTTATTCTGTGAGAGTATAACATGTTTTCTGATTGCGGACGAAAGCAGAAGTTTTAAACTGCCGTTTAAATATTGTGTCTATACACAGTATATCAGCGATTCAGATATTGACAGAAAAGATACACATTTTTCGGCATTGACTGCATCTGCGTCGGATAAGGGGAGCAGTTATGTTTTTCCGAAAAGAATGATAAGCGAGCGTTTGAAGGAGTTATGACTTAAATGATATACAGGTTACATTACACGAAGCTTTTCGGAAACTATATAGAATTTGAACAAGATACATTTCAGGACATACGACTTGCCTGTATGATGTCGGAATTTCAGAAAATCAGTACCGAAAAAATACGGATTTATACGTCCGATACGGCAGGCGGACTTGATTTCCCTGATTTTTACTATGATGATGCAGTGCCGTTGTTTTCGGAAAAAGTATATGAAAAAATGACTGAAAATGGCGTTGACAATCTTTTTACAAAGGAAATAACAGTCACTGACCGTATTCAGAAAAAATCAAAGAAATATATAATGGCACTTCCACCATGCATAGATGCTCTTGATTACAGTCTTTCCGAAACCGAATGTATAACGGACGGATATAATCCGCTTTATGATTTACGGAAAACTGTGATTGATGAAAGAAAAACGGGTAATTATCAGATATTCAAGTTGTCCCATGTTCTTGACAGCAGTATTTATATTACCGAAACGCTGAAACAGTGTCTGAAAAAAATAAATCCCTATGGAATGGAGATAATTCCGTATGACGTTTTATAAGATACAGACAAAACATACATACGATAAAATATTGTATGAGTATGTACATTCTTTTTCGGAATACTGCCGTAAATCAGAATTTCAGTATCTCATGCACTCTGAACAGTGCTGGAAAATTCCGTCAGACAGAAATTTTGAGTTTACGGATTTCTGTTATATAAACAATGAAGTGCCATTGTTCAGCAGGTGGGCGTGGGACATGATAACGGCTTATGGAAATACAGACGGTATATTTGTGATTCCCGTCAGAATATCTTATCAGGGTGAAGAATATCAGTACTATATAGCTGTTCCGCCACGCATTTACTGTCTTGACGGAAGAAAGACTGTTCTGAAACAGTACGGCGGAATTTATCGGGCGGAAAATATTGTGATTTCTCTGAAAGAAACAGGCAGATATAATATATTCAAGATTGCTGAAACTGACGATGACAGTATATATGTGAAACGGGTTATTGCAGATAAATTATTGGAAATTTCCGATGATTTTATTATAATCAAAGTATAAGGAGATGATTGTAATGGGTCTTGATTTTAAAAGGATTCCGCAAAATTCAAGAACAATAATTTTTGAAAAGTTTAACGACAGAGAGGGTATGCCGAATTTATGCACAATGCTTAAAGGAAGAACATCAGAAGAAGCTGTAGGTGAAGTAAACGAAAAACTTCTTGTACACAGTTTCAAGGAGTTCAGGGAGAAGTTTGAACCGACAGTTTATGAACGCATAAACATAGACAGTGAAGGACAGCTTCAAAGTATAAGTTATTCTCTTAAAAGCAGTGACGGCGGAAACCCTGTGTCGCTCTGCAATCATGAGTTTTATAAGGCAGTTCATAACATTATTGAAACAAAGTCCAACAGCGGAAAAAGTAATGAGGATTCTGATTACAATAAGCTTTATGAAGCACTGAATCCCGAAAACATATATAACAGAGCAAGACGGCAGAGAATTGAGGCAAAGGAATTTTTATTCAATGCCATGAAAGAAAGGGAAAATAAAAATCCCTCGGGAGTAAAAAAGTGGATGCGTCTCGCACAGAACACTTTCAATGATGTAAAAAGAGAATATTCGGGAAGTGCTTTACGTCTGCTTCCTCTTGCAATTACTGATATGAAACAGGTTGTTGATTCAAGAGGCGGCGGAGAAGCTCCGAAAGCGATTGAAACAGGTGCGGAAAATGCAGAAGCACTGCCGTTATATTCGCTTAAATGGGACGGAAACGGTGTACTTAAACCTGTAAAGCAGGAAACAAAAGTGCTTGCACTTGAGATGCAGGAAAATTCCAATACACAGATTGTAACTAATCAGTGGCAGAAAGTTGCCGACAGTATACCTGAAGGTGCTGTAGACAAAAATCTTTTCATGTCTATTTATGCGGAACAGAAAAACATGGCACTTCAAACACTGCCTACAGATGAACTCAATCAGAGAATAGATGTTATGGCAAAAATGTATGACCATGCTCAGCAGTCATTTTTTGATGCGATAGGTTACCTTGTGCAGAAAGTTGCAGGCGTTGAACAGTTTTTCCGTCATGCAGGAGATGAAAACGGAGAAGTAAAGGCAGGCGTTATTATTGCAAACTGTACTGTTGAAGATGTGTTTTACAGTGACGAAGATGAAAGAGCGGTTAAACATTTTCTGAAAAGTGTGGGAACATCAGAGAAGGAACGTATATGGTTTGCTGTTCTGCCGTCCGCCTCATCTGAAGATAATGAATGGGTTCCCGAAAGCGTAGATAATGAAATGCCTGACATTGAAAATATGGATTTGTCATCATTTATGGAAGACGAAACAGATAATGAAAAGTATTCGGACGTTCCTGTTTATTCAGTCGGTCAGATAAACAGAACTGTAAATTTACTTAAAGAGTGCGGTATTCTTTCTTTCTTTAATTTCTGTGCCTGTGAAAAAACGGGATTCACACAGTTTGAAGAAAAGATTTTTGAACAGTATAAGGAAGAATCCAAAAACATTGACGCAAAAGATTCTGTTGTGCTTGCATACCCGAATTTTACAGTTATTCCTAAAAACAAATCGGGTTTTGATTCGGTAAGCGGTGAAACTTTATATGTACCGACCGTTTATATCGATGCGGCATATATTGCGGCAGGAATTACCGTTGCAACCCAGACGGACAAGATTCAGCAGAAGAAAAACAATCCCAGAGAAATAATAAAGAATAATCCTTTTGTACATTTTGATTTGGAAAAGAAAGAAAACAGCCGTAAGTTTTTTGCAAACTTCAATCCCGAATGTCGTCTGAATATGGAATCCGAACTTAAAAACCGTGTGCTTGGTAAGGAAATGGGCGGATTCTGTTTCCAGAGCGATACGCTTGTTAAGCAGGCATTTATTCTTACTGCACGTACTCTTGACGGCAGACCTGTTTATCAGTATCTTACGAAAAATTATATTGATTTCGTGATAGAACGTGAGCAGATAAAATATGAGAGTGAGGCAAAGCGGTTTGAAAAAGACATTATAAATATGGTGCTTAATAACAGGAATGACGAAATGGTAAATCCAATTCTTATGAGTTCTGAGGAATTTGCGTATTCAGCTGAAGAAAAGGAGTTTTCACTTCGTTTCAAGGGTGTTGAACAGCCTATGACCCTTAAATCTAAAATTAAGGACGATATTGATTAAGGAGGAAAAATCAAATGAATATACATTATAATGTTACAATCACAGGTTCAAAGGAGGAAATAAAATTCACTGCCAACAATCAGGAAAATTCAGGAAATGACAGTGACGCAATCACAAGAGTACAGTTTAAGTTTAACAGTAATGACGACTGCAAAGACCGTGACAGAGATGCAAGGATTGAAGTGACAATCTGGGGCAAGGCAGATACTAAGGAAGATTTCTGTGAAATGAACAAGCTTGCCAACTGGTCAAAAGAAACTTCCGACGTTTACCGCACTGTTAAAATCGAGGCTTTCACGACGGAACTTTCAGATAATATAAGCCGTAATTTTGAATTTGACGGAATGTTCTGTCTTGATTATACGGAGGATTTCACTGAAAACGGAGTGGAATTTATGATTTTCATGGCACAGCGTCCTAATCACAGGATTACCGATATAAGATACGAACTTATTTGATTATGAAGATTAAAAATATTCCGGAAGTTATTTCTTTGGAATGTCGTGTTGTATCCTCTGCAAACGCTCACACGTTTGCGGAGGTAACTTCCGTTATTGACGAAAATAAAGCAGATGAATTTCTTTCTCTTGCCGAACAGCGACAGTCCGTTGAAATTGAATCCGAAAGCGGAAATTTACTTCTTAAAGGATTTGTTAAAGATGTTTCCATAAAAAACAAGATTTCAGGAACGACCGCAGAAATTACAATTGTGTCTGATTCCTGGACTATGCAAGAACAGGGCAAAGACAGAATTTTTCAGAATCCTGAAAAAACAGCAGGTGATATTCTTAAAAGTTTTCCCGATGTTGAAGTGGGAATGTGTGATAAAATAAATGAGCCGATTAAAGAGATAATTTATCAGTATCAGACCGATGACTTTACTTTTCTTAAAATGCTTGCTTCAAAGTGTGACTGCGGAGTATTTGTTACAGAAGAGGGAAAATTGCAGTTTGGCAGGACAAACAGTTCTGATAATATAAAATCCGAATCGGACGACTATGAAACATCGGTTTTTGAAAAGACTGTTTCCGCAAATAAAAACAGCAGGGAAATTTCTTTCCTTATGGCAAAACAGTTTCTGAACGGTTCGGAAATCAGTGTGGACGGCAGTAAATATATTATTTGCAGAACTGAAATACATGATGAATTTGACGAAACACATTATAGCTATACGGCACAGACAAATCCCGTTTACAGTGAATATCCGTTAAGTCCTTCGTCTCTGATTGCCGTTGCAAAAGTTACGGACAACAATGACAGTGAACATCTCGGACGTGTTCAGGTGGAGTTTACGGAGTTTGAAGATAATGACCCTCAGAAAACATGGATTCCCGTTATAACAGGTTTTACAGGCAAAGACGGCGGTGGCATAATCATGCTTCCTGATATTGACGATATTGTCATTGTTTATATCAGCGGAGAAAAGTCGTATGTAATGGGTTCACTGCGTGAAAAGGAACTGCCCGATAAATGTCATGACCCTGTTAAAAAATATATTTATATCGGTCAGAATCTTCTTGTTGTGGAAGATGAAAAAGTTTTGTTCACTCAAGGGGAAAATATCGAGACAGTAATTACACAGGATAGTATTACGGCAAAAACAGGCGATTCGTGTTTTACTATGAATAAGGAAATTATTTCCGCAGAACAGAACAATACAAAGATGTGTCTTGAAAGTAAAAAGGCAGATATAAAGTCGGGAAAGTCCGAATTGATTCTTGATAACGGTAAGACAAAGCTGAACGGAAGTTCCATTGATATGAATACACAGGCAATGAGTGGATAACAGGGAGGATATGCAATGTATAAAAAAAATGAATTCCGCCGAAAAATTGACGCTGTTATAAATCAAAGCAGTGATATGACAGACGAACAGAAATTTATATGGAGTGAAGTTTTCAGAAATCTTGCGGATTATCAGGAAGAATTGTTTTCTTTTGCGGAGAACGGAAATAATAAAATAAATTCCGATTACAAATGGAATATTGTGTGTGGGATTACCGACAGCCGAACATTGCCGAAAGGTTTTGAATTTGTTTCATGTGCAGACGACCTGAATGAAATTTTAAAAAAACGACGTTCGGAAGATGATTATGATAAAATTGAATCGGAACTTATTTGCAATAACAGAAGTCAGATTCTGAATATAGGTTATATTGATGTTCCTTACAATGAAATTTCAGATTATTGCGGACGTGAAAAAAAGTACAAGGGAGTGCTTGCGGACGGCGTGATGGAATTTTCATACAGTCTGATTTTACATAACAGTCTGCTTCATCAGGAAAAAATACTTTATAATCTGCTGTCGCTTTATAAAATAGACGCTCCTGTTATATATTCGCCTTATTTCAGAAGAATGATTTATGTTGAAACGGACTGCAAAGAAGCGGAAAACGGCTGTGATTTAAAGCTTGAAAAAAATAATCTTTTCGGTAAACTTAAACTGAATTTCCGCAGTATATGGAACGTTTCCGTAAGCAGTAATCCGGCAGGAGTACAAAAATGCGGAGTTTTTTATTATACGCTGGGAAAAAATACATTTATCATTGCGGAAAAAAAATATGAAAACAGACTTGATATTGAAATAACTGAAAACGGCAGCGGCTGTGAAGTAAAGGTCACTCCGAAAGATGCGGAGATAAATCCGAAAAATTATATGATAAAAGCCGAAATAAATCATGTTGAAAACTATGTTGTCGGTTCTGTGCTTAATGAATTTAATTTTGTGAACAATGGTAAATATCCAGAAAATATTAATCATATTTACAGCAGGTCAGATGTTTACATGATTATGAACGGATTTTCAGAAATTGTGAAATTTATTGATGTTTACACGAAACGCCCCGAAAATATGGTTGTCTGCAATTATGAAAAACATTTTGAATATCCGCTTTCAATGCGGTTTTTTCAGTACACTGACAGACCTGTGCTTTATCTGAATTTTGAAAATGACAAATACAATTTACTGCATGACCGCATTGTATATACAGTTCATCAGATACAGCGTTTATTTCCCGAGTATATCTGGAAAGGCGGGTATATAAAATAATGTCGGTTTATTATTCGTGTATTCTTCCACCTCTTGATTCTCCCGATTGTGAATATGACAATGCTGTAAGCGTTGACCTTAATTACAGCAGTTTATTCCGTGTGCTGTTTAATGTTTCGGGACAGGAAGAGAGCAGGGAAGAACAGGAAAAAAGGTGGGATGTTCTGAAAAAACAGCCTTATCTTCTTAATGTACTTGTGCATTACGTCAGCGAGATTGAAAAAATGTCCCTGTATACAAAAAAGGATTATGAAAAAAGAAAAATTTACAGGGAAATATGCGATGGCAGACGTAGTGAATTTCTTCAGCGTGAATTTGTGAAAATTTCTGAAAAAATACAAGATATTATACTTTTTTATATGACGGAATCGGAAAAATCTGACGGCAGGCGTTCCTGCTTTGAGGACGTAATGACTAAGATATTCGGGGATAATGTTACTTTTTACTTTGATACCGTAAAAAATATTTATTATATTGCCGTGATTGACGAAAAGAATGATGAATATGAACGTGTTTTTAAAATATGTAAATTTCTGTTTCTTGATATATTTCTGAAAACTGAAATTAAATGGAACTGTTATCCTGTTGTATTTGATAAAAATATTTTCAGGATAGCTGACGAAGGCGAACAGAGATGCGGAACAATTATTTAACGGAGGATGATAGTTTGTCAAATGAGAATGCTACCAAAAATATAGGTATAGATTTCGGAACAACAAATACTGTGATTTACAGCCGTGACCATAAGGGAAAACTTAAAAAAATAGGCGGTAAAAGTACACGTACAGCAGTTTATTTCAAGTCGAGGGACGAGTATATTATAGGTCAGGATGCTGTGAAAGCCGCACAGATGCCTGACAGCAATCCGCAGGCACTTGTGGTTAACTTTAAGCCCGATATATGTGAAAAACGTGAAATTGTTGCTGAAAACGGCGATAAATTCAAATTGAAATGCGAGGCGGTCGCAAAACTTTTTCTTAATCAGCTTTTTACGGAAAAGGTTGAAAAGCGATTTTTAAAAATGTTCGGTACGGGAGAAATGACCGAACAGGACAAGACCGTAATTACAGTTCCCGCAAAATTCAATCCCGAGCAGAAAAATAAAATAAAACGTGCTGCCTCAAATGCATATTTTTCAAATGTAGGTCTTGCCTTTGAACCAACTGCGGCGGCTGTTGCGGCACTCGGTACAGACATAAAAGGCGATATTGTCGCTGTTTACGATTTCGGCGGAGGTACGTTTGATATTTCTGTAATTGAACGTGATACGGACGGTCATTTCAGACAGATTGACGAGGACGGTGACAGAAATTTAGGCGGTAATAATATTACGGAAGCCGTTATAGAAAAAATGATTATTCCTATACTGGAAGAAAACGACATTGAGTTCAGCATGAATTCTGATGATATGGAATTTGACGAATCGGAGATGTCGGAAGAAGAATACTACTATAATTATCTTGCCGTACAGCAGTGCGGAAACGAACTTAAAGAATCTTTTTCGGAAGAAATGAGTTATGAGAAAAAACTGAAGATTCTTCAGGGTGGTGAAGAAATAATCTGTGATATTGACGTTTCACTGGAGCAGTTTGAAAACGTTGTAAGACCGCTGATTCAGACTACAGTTGATATAACGGAGCGTGTAATAGAAAAAGTAAAACGACAGAGAAAATATGTGCGTAAAATTGTTATGGCGGGCGGAAGTTCAAATATTCTTCTTGCACAGAAAATGCTTTCCGAACAGTTTGAGAATGAGGGGATTGAAGTTATTTTAAGTGATGAGCCTTTTGACCTTATCGCAAAAGGTGCTTTGCTTATGGCGGAAAATTACAAGCTTATTATAGTTGAGGAAAAAACAACGGAGCAGTTTGGTGTAGGTGAAAGAACAGCTTCAGGACTGACACGTTTTCAGACACTTATTTCAGAAAATGAGGTACTGCCTGTAAGCGGAAGCAAATGTTATGAAGTAAACGTCAATATGCAGAAAAACGGTGAAATTGAAATACCATGCTACGAAAGGGATATAAAAAATTATCCCGATGCAAAGGTAACACGTGACAAGGGTGTTTCGTACATAAATACATACAAAATAGGAATAGACAGTGAACTTTCTCCGTCTTCCGTGCGTGTTGAATTTAATATTGAAAAGGACGGCACTCTTCGGTTGTCTGCCGAACTTCTGGACAGTGTCGGAAACGTGCTTAAACAGATTGAAACAGATATAACGTCTGACAGCGATATAGAGTAGGTGAAGCTATATGACAGAAATGATAAATGAACTGAACAGGAAATATAACTGTACTATTGATATACGGGATTTATCAGTGAAATATCTGAAAGTGAATACAGGCAGGGAAAAACATGAGGAGAAACGTAATAATATAATTACTCCTGATAGAGATTATGTAAACCGTCTTATTAAAGAACTGGACAGTATAAGAGGAAAACTCGGAGTAGTGGAGTATAACCGTTGTAGGAATGAGCTTAGGAACATTTTGATTACAGGTGATTTTGATGACAATGAAGACATTATGCAGTCTGTACATGAAACGCTGGAAAACCGTATCTACAAAAGCGACACCAAAGTAAAAAATGCAGACTGGAAATTCCTTGAAAATTATCTTATGAAAGCAGGTTATAAACCTGTTGCGGTAAAAGTCGGGGATAATATCAAAGACTATGCTGTATATTTTGAAAATCAGATTCCGTCAAGCGATAACGGAAAAAAGGGAACAATCAAGTTAATCAGCCAGAGACCTTATATACTTAAATATGATGACGGTGGTTTTGTAGAGAAACTTAAACTCTGCGGAAAGTGTATCTACTATAAATGAAGGAGTGATGAAATGGATAATGGTTTTGTAAGCATACTTATATCCGTTATTTTGTCGGTGGCACTCAGTGGCGGAGTGAGTATGTATCTTTTCAACAGATTCGGGGTGAACAGTGAAAGCTATAAGTCACTCATGAAGTTTGCGAGAAAAAACAAGAATATAAAGGATTATCCTGAACTTCTGGAGAATCTGGAAAAACGTATTTCAGAACTTGAAAGACATTCGGACAATATCAATGACAATCCTGAAGTTATTTATATTCAGAACGAACTTAAAAGCCACAAAGACGCAATTCATGCACTTGCAAAAGCGGTCAGCGGATTAAACCCGAACGAAAGTGAACAGACTGCGGAGTTATTAAAGGCAGTTTCCGCACGTATCAGTTTACTTGAAAAGAAAATCAATACAGACAGCGATAATTATTGTGAATCAAGAATTTCTGCTGTTGAAAAACAGTTTGCGGATTTGCAGGAAACAGTTTCAAAGCAGAACAGAGTTATTACCGAACTTACGAGAATTATAGATGAAATGCGTCAGAATACGGCGGTAAAGCCACCTGTACCTGATACTGATGTAAAGCCTGCCCCTCCTAAAGAGCCGAAACAAAGAGAGAATTTAAGCAAACCCGAAAGCAAACAACAGCTTTCTGAATCTGTTCAGAAAGCGGTAGTTCCGAGTGAAACGTATTTGAAGTATCTTATGAGGGAACTTGAAAATCTTAACGGAATACTCGGAACAAGAGAATATAATTACTGTATGGAAAAGCTTGATGATATTTTGCAGAACGGTGATTTTGACGACGGTGAAGAAATTATGCAGTCTGTTCATGAAATTCTGAAAAAATACATTTACGGAAGCGATACCAAAGTAAAAAATACGGACTGGAAATTACTTGAAAATTATCTTATGAAAGCAGGTTATGAACCTGTTGCGGTAAAAGCAGGTGACAGAATCAGGGATTATGCAGTATATTTTGAGAATGTTATTCCGTCGGGTGATTTAGGTGAGCAGGGAACAATTAAATTAATCAGTCAGAAACCGTATGTTATTACATATCTTGACGGCGGAGTAAAAGAACAGCTGAAACTTTGCGGAAAATGTACAGCATATAAATAAGGAAGATAAAAATGGAAAAATGTATAGGTATTGATTTCGGAATGCAGAATCTGAAAGTCTGCTATTCTGACGGAAGAAAAAACTATAAAGTTGACCTTGAGGGAAAACAGCAGTCTGATTTGAAATTATCTCCGAACGTGGTTTATTACTACGAGAATGATGAAGGAAATTTGTCAAAGGAGTTTTTCGCATCTATGAAAGCGGAAGATGCACGCCGTGCGGGCAGTCCTGACTATATCCGTTATATAAAGCGTACTCTGCAACAGGAAAAATGGAGTACAACGGTATGTGGTGGAAAATACACTTTTTCTACGGAAGATATTATCACCGATATATTCAGACAGATTGCCTTTAAAATGGAAGAATACCGCTATGATATGACAGCCCCTGCAATTCTTACAGTTCCCGTTGTGTTTTCTGAAATGCAGAAGGCAAAACTGCGTTACTGTGCGGAACAGGTAGGATTTTCAGTTCGTGAAATACTTACAGAACCTTTTGCAGCTGTATTTTCAGACGAAATACGTGATGAATGTCTGGACGTTGATGATGGTGAAGAAAAATATGTGCTGGTTTTTGATTTCGGAGCTTCCACACTTGATTTGTGTCTTTTAGGTGTTTCGGAAGATACTGTGTGTTCTCTTGCATCGGCAGGAATAAATTTCGGCGGTAAAGACATTTCGGATATGATTGCTGAAGACCTTAAACAGAAACTTTCAGAAACTGTTTCCGAACTTATAGAAGCAGGCAGAATTGATGACGCTATGGCGGATTTTGAACTTTTTGAACTCGCTGAACGAATGAAAAACAGTCTTTATGAGGAATCGGAAACACCCGAAACAGATGATGTTTTTTTTGGTGAGAAAGTCGTACTGAAACAGGTCAATATAGATAAAATGCTTGAAAAGAGCGGTATATGGAAGAAGATAGAAAACCTTACGGAAGAAATGCTGGAATCTGTTGATGAGGGTGTTGAAGTGGACGATATAACACAGGTTGTTATGATTGGCGGTTCTTCACGGATTGAATGGTTTCGTGAAAAAACAGAAGATTATTTTGAAGATGCCGAACTTGTCGGCGACCCCGAAGAAGATGATTTTATTTACAATTCGGTTGCTCTGGGTGCGATAAATTATGTGAATGAAGAAATGGAAATCCGTAATTCACTGTCTATGGCAATTGGCGTTAACTTTGGAAAAGGCTTTGAAATTGCACTTAACAGAAATACTTTTTATTCCGCCAAAGGAAAACGTAAACAGCTAAGCGTTGATTATCTTGAAAAGAACAGCTGGAAAGTCAGGATTTATCAGACATTGAATAATACCCGACGTGCAAAAGTAACGGACGAGGGTGTTTTATATGCAGGATTTTTTGAGCTTGACAGTGCGTTATATGATACGGAATCAATATACATAAGGCTGTCACAGACAAAAGACGGTCTGATTATGGAAACAATGCAGATGAAAAATGATGAGTACGAAGTAATCGAACCATGTCTTAAACTCAGAACGGAGGTGTAATATGGAAAAAAAGTATACGATAGAAGATATTAAAAGTCTTGAAAATATCGGTTTCAGCATTATCGGACAGATTGAGAACGATTACTGTGAACTTGAGAAGAACGACAAAAACAAAGTAGACAGATTAGATATGATTCGGGAAATTTTAAACAAAGGAGAATGATGTATGTCACAGATAAGTATGGAAGAAAAGCTTTCAGACCTTAAGAAAGTTATTTTTGAACTCAGCAAAGCGGGCTGTTCACTTGTATCAGAAAACGAGAAACAGTCTGAATTGCTGATTGAAAAGAATAAACATATTTCAGATTTACAGAAACAAATAGATGCATTAAATGTTGACAATAATGCAACAATGGAAAGCAACACAGACTTACAAAGACAAATTGAGGTTTTGTGGAATGATAATGACAAGCTTAAAAATGATGTAAAGAAACTGGAGGACGATAACAGAAAATTAAATCGTAAAATTTATGATTATGAAGAAGCGAAAAAATCAAAGAAGTCTGAACTTCAAACTAAGTTGAATTTTGCGGAAGAAGAAAATAAAAATCTCAAAACCGAAAATTACAATCTTAAACGTCAGCTTGAAAATCAAGAACAGATGAGGAAAAATTTGATTCGTTTAATGAGCCAACTGGAAGAGGTCAAGAAATCAGTTGAAGGTCTGAAAGATAAAGGGGATAATATTTCAGAAAATGTTAAAAAAGATGTTAATGCTATTACAAAGTCTGATGAGACTACTGAGGGTTGTAACGGAAAGGAAAACCAAAATGTAATGTCCAAAGCATCTGAACCGACAAAACAGGTTAATAATAATATTCAGGCTTCAGACCCTATGCAAAGTCAAATAAATTCTGATTTTGATGATACAACTAACAATAATACAAACAGCAATGAAGAACCGAAAGACAATGGTAATGAAAATTCTGAACCGCCGATTATGGTAGGCGGTATGGACTGAACGGAGGTATATACTAAAAAATGGGAAATAAAATTTATGTAGGTATTGATTTAGGTACTACAAACACACTGGTAAGTTACTATAAGAAGGAAAAAAACACAATGCTTAAATTTCTCGGTTCAGGAAATGTTCTTCCGTCGGTAATTTATCTCGACCCTGACACAAAGGAAATTACAGTAGGTGCGGACGCTTACAGACAAGGAAGCCTGTGTCCCGAGAACCGCATTACATCGGCAAAAACTTACATGGGCAGGGATAAGGTCTATAAACTGCCTGTCAATAACGGAAAACCTGTTGAAATGACACCTACGGAAGTTGGTGCGGAAGTTTTAAAGGCGGTAAAAAAGCGTATTATTAAAAAACTCAAGCTTGATGAAGATGATGAAATATGTGCTGTAATTACCGTACCTGCGGCTTTTTCGGGTATGCAGAAAGAAGAAACGGAACGTGCTGCGAAACTTGCGGGAATTACCTGTCTCGGACTTCGTCCCGAACCTGTGGCAGCAGCTGTTGCAAGCGTAGGAGACGTTGCGGATTCTATGGTTTTCGTCGTTGACATAGGCGGAGGAACTTATGACACCGCTGTCGTGTCGTTTGACAGCAGTCTTACCCCTAAAATCGTAAGTCAGGAAGGCGACAGGTCTTTGGGCGGTGACGATTTTGACAAGATAATTTATGACTATCTTCTTCAGAAAGTAGGCGACGATATAGGTGCTGACCTGTCTGATGAGAAAAATTCCGAAATGTCAAGAGAAACATACTTGACTATTACAGGTGCTCTCAGGGACAGGGCAAGGGAAGCAAAGGAAGAACTTTCACGAAGTGACGAATATATGATGATATGTCAGGATTTATGTATAATTGAGGGATATAACAATGATGAACCTGTAACTTTGCGTTATAAAATTACACGTGACAAGTTCAACAAGCTTGCAAAGGGAATTTACGATAAGATTGAAAAACGTCTTGATATGTCGGTAAGGGAGTTTCAGAAAGCAGGTCACAGTATTGATGAAATCACACATCTTGTGCTTGTGGGCGGAAGCTGTTATATTCCGTCGATAATTGAACTTTGTGAAAGAAAAATAGGTATTCGTTCCACAATGCAGTGTGACAAGACAACTGCCGTTGCAGAGGGTGCAGGAATCATGGCGGACAGCTGGACAACGATAGGTGAAAAAATCGGTGGTCTTGTTGCACAGTCAATGGGTGTTTCGGTTGCGGGAGGAAAACTTTCTAAGATTATAAAGAAGAATACCGCATATCCGTGTGAAAATACGGAAATTTACACCACTACTTATGATAATCAGGAAAGAGTTAAAATTTCGGTTTACTATGCGTCACCTGACAAGGAAAACTGTGAAAATGTAAGTGAACATGAATATTATGGATATTTTATACTTGACAACATTCAGAAAGCAAAGAAAGGTGAGCCGAAAATTGCCGTCAGGTTTTCATTTGATTCAAGTGAACAGCTTACCGTCACCGCTAAAGATTTGACTACGGGAAGTACAAGGTCATTGCAGGTAAGCCGTGAGGCATTTGATGACGATGTGTCTTCATGCAGACCAATGGCTATTGATTTGCTTATAGATGTTTCAGGCTCTATGAGGGGAACTCCTCTTTTACAGGCACAGAAAGCGTGTATGAAAATGGTTGACGAAATAGTTGACCTCGGCGTACACAAAATAGGTATTACTGCATTCAGCGATAAACCTGTGGACGTATGTGCAGTTACAGGAAACGCAGAACTTCTTCACAGTGGAATAAACAATATGACGGCTTTTGGCGGTACATCAATGATGAAAGGTATTGAGGGAAGCTGTAACAAGCTGATTAAAGCAGAAGAACCCGAAAAAATAATTTTCCTTATGACAGACGGTGCGCCGAATACTGGTGACCGTTCCGAAGTTCTCGCAAAGAAAATAAGAGAAGAGTTGAATATAAAAGTTGCCGTTATCTTTATCGGAAGTAAAGATAACAGGGGTTATGAAATAGCAAAAAATGTTGCTTCGGCAAATGCTCTTGACGGTGAAAATCCTCTTTTCTATACTGCGGAGGATATGTCTGCACTCGGAGAACTTTTCAGGGAAGTATATGCCGATATTACAAAAACTTATTAAGGGGGGAACAATATGATTTACAGCGAAAACAAAAAACCTGTATTTGATTTGAACTCGGAAAAAATAAAAAAAATCTTTACGGACAGGGGATTTGCCATTCCGTCAAGTGAGATTGAATTTCTTGAAACTATGAGGAATAAGAAAATGCCTGTCAAGTTTATTTCCGACGAGATTATGAAAGCAAAAAACTGGGACGAAGACGAACTTGACGAGGAATGTGCGGATAAGGAAAGTAAGCTGAAACTGTTTCTTGAACTGTATGATATAATTTACACAACGGAAGAAACGCAGGTTGAAAAAGAAGAAGAACAGGAAAAAATATCATCTGAAATTCCGCAGGAAGAATCTTCCGGAATACCATGCTCTCAGCCTGTGGTTGCGGTTGATTTAAGCGAAAAAATGACGCTTGAAGAAGCAAAGGAGTTTTTCGGAAATTACCGTGACGGAATGAAGATTGAAAATAAAATAAAAGTCAAATCGTCTGTATTCAGTGAAAATATGCCCATTACAGTAAATACTGACTTCAGGGTGCAGTATACGGGAATCGATACGCCTGTAAGCACAAAAAATGTTTTTATAGTGGACAAGGACTGTACTTGTGTTGTGACGGTCGGAACGCTTGAAAAACAGGAAAACAACAACAGTTTTCTTTATTTTACGGCGGACAGAAACAGTATTGACTATGATATGTATGAAAACCAGTCTGCTTTCAATATCGTTCTTCTTGAAATCAACGGTGACGGTTCTCCTACGGGAAAAATGTATTATAAAGAAGTAAAAATCAATATGCACCAGATTGAGAGTACAGACAGTATTCTTTGTATTGATTTCGGCACAAGCAATACGACAGTCGGCAGTTATCGTATAAAGAACAGATACGGCAATTCACCTGAGCTGGTGGAATTTGTAGATGTTACCCATAGCAATAAAATGATGAGCTGCTGTCCTACAATGGCATATGTCAAAGATTGCAGTGACGAAGACAATATTGTTTATCAGTTCGGATATAATGCAAAGAGAATGGAACGCCGCTGCCGTTATGAATCAAAAGCCTCTGTATTTTATCAGTTGAAACACTGGCTTCAGGAGGACAGTTCTTTCAGAAGTACTATTGATATTACCGACGAGAACGGCAATATAAGAGAAGTACAGAAAAAAGAGATTGTAAAGGCATATCTTCTGTTTATTATCGAACAGTCACAGGAATATTTCAATGTGAAGTTTCACAAGCTTCATTTTACAGCACCCGTAAAAATGAAAAGCAAGTTTATTTCTGAACTTAAAAAACTTCTTGAACCACAGTATGAAATTATGTCGGAAAAAGAAGGCATTGATGAAGCAGGTGCAATTATATTTGATTATGTTTCCGAAAAGTTTGAGAGTTACAGAGGCGAAGAGGAACATGAAGGAAGTGTTGTGATTGTGGACTGCGGAGGCGGTACTACAGATTTGGCTGAATGTGATTATTATTTTGGAAGATATAACTCATTGGGACAACGTGAACTGAAGATAGTGACGAAGTTTTCAAACGGTAATTCGGGTTTTGGCGGAAACAATATCACATACAAGCTTATGCAGCTTATCAAAATAAAGCTCGCACTTAAAAACGGCTTTATTGACCAGAAAGAATATGACAGTATTTTTTCCGATTCGGAAAATAAAATGCTGATTGAAATCGATGACGGAAAAGCTGTATACAATGAATTGCAGGCACTTTATAACAGGTGTGAAGAATTTCTGCCGACAAAGTTTGCCGACAAGGAACTTTGGTGGGACGAAACCGAAAATATACAGGTAAAGCGTAATTTCTATTATCTTTGGCACTATGCGGAGCAGGTGAAAATCATGTTTTACCGTGAAGAAAAAGTAGTGCTTTATGAGAACAGAAACGATAAAATTGAAATTGTCGGTGACGATAACTGTAATTATCTTTACTATAACCAAAATAACGGTTTTGAAAAGACAGAACACCCTTTCGATAATCTTACTATCACTATTACGGAAATACGTAAGATTATTTATGGCGATATATACAAGCTTTTAATTGATATTCTGCCCGAAAACCCCGACAGTCCCGAACATTACCGCCTTTCTGGACAGTCATGTAAGATAAATCTTTTTACGGAACTTCTCAAGGAATTTATTCCAGGAAAGAAACTACGTGAAAAAATGAGTGAATATTCCGAACAGCAGGAAAGTCTTAAACTTAAATTACGCTGTATCAACGGAAGTATAAGATATATGATGTATAAGTATAAGAATATCGGTGCGGAAGTTTTTACGGAAAACGGGCTTTCAGGACAGATTTATAATGTATTTGTGAAGAATATTGATGGTGTTGAAATTTCCGTAATGGAAGAAAAAATTATTAAATATATTCCCGTCAAAAGCGACCTTGACGAGATAATTTTTTCTGTTAAAAATAGACACGGCGACGAGATGAGACAGTTTTCAGTAAATTCAAAGACAAAAGGTATGAAGTTCTTTTATTATGCCGATGACCTGAAAGCTATGTTTAATAAACTTAAAAAGGAAAACAATGAAGTGAACTGGGCTGAATCACAGAGAAAACTTGCAAATTACGGTGAAAGTGCATATTTTGTTGTGGCAGTTCCCGCAGGAAGA
Organism: uncultured Ruminococcus sp.; assembly: GCA_947177755.1. GTDB lineage: Bacteria > Bacillota > Clostridia > Oscillospirales > Ruminococcaceae > Ruminococcus. The sequence goes on from CAMWVV010000024.1 coordinate 20,663, forward strand.
AATGACGGTTATGGTTTCTGTGTTTATTTCATTCAGAAAAAAGTTGACGCAACGGGTCAGAAATATGCTCTCTCAGAACCAAGATACTATAATTATGAAAATACTGATATCAGCTATTTCGACGGAGAACGGTGATAATAAATGGTATATTCAATAAAATGTACAACAGTGAATTTTGAAAGCGGAAAGCTTTTAAGCAGAGAAATGCTTGAACAGCTCGAAAAACAGGCGGGTCTTTTCCTTAATCATTATATCAGTTATCCCGATGGTATTCTTTACGGATTTGAATTTTCCGAATGTGACGGTATAATTTCATTGTCTGAAGGTGCGATTAAAAAGAATGGAAAGGTTTATTTTTCAGACGGCAGAATAAGCGTTACTGACATACTTGATGCATATGATTCCTGTCATAAAAACAATGAACATATTCCTTATATGGCACTTGTTTTCCGTGAATCCGATGATATTACGGAAGCAGAATGTGTGGTTTCATCATGTATGAAACTTATGCTTGTATCTGACTATGAAACGGATTCGGACAAGGATATTGTTCTGGCAAAGTTTCAGTATAATCTGGGAAGCCGTATATGGAAAAATAATGCAGACCCCGAATCTGCCCTAAGAAATCAGCTTCTTGGTGAAAAATGTTATGACTACAGTTTTCTGGACACGCCTTACAGTATGTCGAGGGAGATTACTTTTTCACCGTTTATTTTTTCACTTATGGCAGAATGCCTTGAAAAAAAGTCATATTTTACAGACAAAGATTTTACGCTTCTTGCCATGATACATCAGGAAAAAATTTTATCCCTGAATGTATTATGTTCATATCTGAGAAGTTACGGAATAATCTGTGATAAAAACAATAAGAGTGAAATAATAGAAGGTTTTCTTGATTCACTGAAAATAACGGCAGAAGAAAAGAAAAATATTCCTGCCGAAGTTCCGCATGAAAAGAAAAAAACTGTTTATTCTGGTATAGGACTTTGAATTTTATTCCCCGTTTTCCTTAATTTAATAAGGCTGACGGGGAGTATCTGTTTTTATTTGAACAGTTCAGCAAAAATGGATAATTTTACTTTTTCACCAAAAAACAGTGTGGCTGTTTGTGGAAAGTGTACAAACTTTTGGTGATGGTTGATAAAAATTTATAAAACACTTGATTTTCTAAAAAAATGTAATTATAATAAAAGTACATTATATTTTTAAAGGGGAATTATATTATGAATTCAAAATTTTTTAATAAGGCAGGTGCGGCTGTCATGGCTGCCGCAATGCTTCTGAACGGTTCGGCTGTTCTGAATACAAGTACAGTTTTTGCGGCTGGTACAAAGTATGAATTTGAGGACGCTGAAATTTCCGGTGAAGTTACAGTAGAAAATAACGCTGATGCAAGTGGTGGAAAGTCTCTCAGAATGGAAAATACTGGTACAATCAGTGTTGACTTTGAAGTTGAAAAAGCTGGTATCTATAATATCAGTATTTACTGTGGAGGTATAGGTGGTGCTAAACAGCAGAATCTTACTATAAACGGTGTTTCACAGGGTGCTTTGGGTGTTCCGGAAAGCGATGGGTTCGAGGCTGTAAAAGTTTCTTCTGTAAAGCTGAACGAGGGCAAAAATAATCTTCTTATTGAAAAGTCATGGGGCTGGTCTAACTTTGACTACATGGTAATCGAGGACGCTTCCGCTACTCCTATCGTGGCAACTCAGACAACTCCCGTTGACCCTAAGGCTACCGCTGAAACAAAGAATCTTATGTCATACTTTGCAAGCGTTTACGGTGAACATATTATTTCTGGTCAGCAGGAAATCTATAGCGGAGGTCCTCACGGTCTTGAACAGGAATTTGAATATCTCGAAAAGCTCACAGGTCATATGCCGGCTATAAGAGGCTTTGACTACGGCAATTTCTGTTGTCCTGCATTCGGAAGTCCTGACGGCTCTACAGACCGTATCATTGACTGGGTAAAGAACAAGAATGGTATTGCAACAGCTTCATTCCATCTGAATGTGCCTACAGATATGTCAAGCTATAAAATCGGTGACAGAATCGACTGGGGTCAGACTACTTACACCGAAAAGACAGATTTCTCACCGTCTAAGGCAATCGTTGAGGGTACTAAGGAAAACCAGTACTATATGCAGGCTCTCAAAACTCTTGCGGCAGAGTTCAAAAAACTTGAAGCTGAAGGTATTCCTGTACTTTGGAGACCTCTCCACGAAGCCGAAGGTGGTGGCGGTGAAGAAAGTTCATGGTTCTGGTGGGGCAGAGAAGGCTCTAAGGCTTATAAAGACCTCTGGATTTTCACATATAAGACAATGACCGAAGATTTTGGCTGTCATAATCTCATATGGGAATGGAACAGCTATAACTTTACTACTTCTGCTGACTGGTATCCGGGCGACGAATATGTTGATATAATCGGTTATGACAAGTACAACTGTACAAAGTATCTTGCAGAAAATGACTGGAATGCATCATATGAACATGATGACAGTGCAATCAGTTCTACTTTCTACGGAATTATGGAAAAGTATAACAACGCCAAAATGGTGGCTATGTCTGAAAACGACTGTTTCTCAACTGTTGAGAATCTTACCTCCGAAAGAGCAGGCTGGCTTTACTTCTGTACATGGTATGACGGTGGCAGTGATAACATCAATTTCCTTTCAAACCCGCTTTTCAATACTGAAAAGGATACTATAGAAATGTATCAGAGTGATTATTGTATTACTCTTGACGAACTTCCGGCAGACCTCTACTCAAAGGGTGCAGTTACAAAACCTCAGCAGTCAACTACAACAACTTCAGGTGATGGTTCTACAACTACAACAACTACAACAACTGCAACAGGTGATTTTAAATTTGAAGTTAAATCATATGATATTGAACTTCCTGCAAATTATCTTGAACTGGCGGAAGTTGTCGTTGAAATAGAGGGCGCACCTACTGCATCTATAGGCGGTGCTTTGGGTTACAGCACTGGTGATACTCCTGATGACTGGGTAAATATTGAATGGAAAGGCAATGCCGACAAGGACGGTAAACTTACCGTAACTATCGATACTTCCGATATGCCCAAAGGTCTGAAAAATGCTGAACTTCAGATTTGGTGGTCAAACGTATGGAACGCCGCAACAGAAACAGCAACAGACAAGGATTGTGAAATGGTTAAATATGAAGTTCATGCAAACATGGGAGGACTTCTTCCTCCTGTTGTTTATGGTGACGCAGATGAAAGCGGAGATGTAAACATCAATGATGCTGTACTGATTATGCAGTCTATCGCAAATCCCGATAAGTATAAGCTGACCGAACAGGGCAAGGCTAATGCAGATGTTGTTGACAACGGTGGCGGTATTACCAACGCAGACGCTCTTGCTATTCAGTACATTGAATCAAAGACAATTACTACAGCCGACTTTCCTTTAACATCAAAAGAACTTGATGCTTTAGACGGTGAATAATAAAAAAATATTAAGGGACACATATGTGTCCCTTTTTGGTTAGGCGTTATTTTTTTTAAATTCTATAAAATCTTCATAAGTTCCCTGACGGTCAATACAGCCGTCGGGCGTTATTTCGATTATGCGGTTTGCTGTAGTCTGGAGAATTTCGTGGTCATGGGAAGCAAGGAGTACAACGCCCTTGAAATTGATAAGAC
>CAMWVV010000025.1 GCA_947177755.1 uncultured Ruminococcus sp.
ATTCTTTTTCCATTCCTTTATTTTACCACTTTTTCGCTATGAACACAAGCTCTAAAAAGCGAAATTTATGCTTATACAGCTGGTTCAGCAATTAACAGGCTATTAACTGGTTGGATTCCTGTTGTCGGAAAAGCTATTAATCATGTAAGTGCTTCTGTGATGCCTGATGATGTCGGTCAACACGCTATTCAATGTTTTGATTCTTTGAGTGCTTTATTTGAAGAATATGATGATGATTAATTTATAAAAAAGGACTGTCATTAAAATGGCAGTCCTTTTAATCTATATAAAAAACAGTGTTCTGATTTACGCCATAGGTTTCAGAGCAATTCACGGGCGTAAATCAGCCACTCCAAAACAGCATATATCAAAAATCCCTGCTTACTTTATTTTATGCAGAAACTTGTGAAATGCAACAAAGAAATTTCTGGTATTCTTACAATCTGTCATTTTTGTTATATTTCTGTAACTGAATGGAATATTTCCGTAAGCAAATCGGTGCTTTTTTGTCATTGCAATTTTCTTCAATAAGTATTATAATATAATCACAACAGAAATAAACACTGTTGATAAATAAAAAAATTTCCTCTGCGTCTCACACAACGCAGGTACTTACACACACCTTTAAAAAGAGAACTGCCGAATTAATTTCGACAGTTTTCTTTGTATAACGGGGGATAGAAAATGAAAAGATTTATTTTGTCTGTTTTATGTATTATGACTTTTACGTTTGCGTTTACGGGCTGCCGTAAGGACATGACTGAGGAAGAAGTCATGAAATACCTTGAAACCCGTTATCATCAGACATTTACGTTTGTATCGTCAAAAAAATATCCCCGTGAGGAGCGGAATTATTTGGATGAACGTGTTGAGCCGGTCAGTACAACATATGGTGCTGGAAATAAAGATGATATTGTTGATATATATGCAGACGAAAACGGTCTTGAATTTCATGTATATCATTTTTTCAGATACGGCGTAGCAGGAAACTGGGTTGTTACAGATGATTATTGCGTACAGGGACTTGTCTCACAGCCGGAATTATATGCACCTCTGGAAGAAGCGAAATTTGATTTTGAATACTTTAATACTATAGGCATGGATGAAGAACGGCGTGCGGGATTTTATGTTACTATTTCCGATATAGACGACATAAGACCAATTGCGGAACTTGCGTTCAGCGTTGTTGAGAATGATAAAGCAGTTTTATGTGATTACGGAATTATTGACAATGACGATTTTTTCAATATGTCAATTATTCCTGCAATATATCTTATAGATGAAGATGGTGCGGAACTCGGTAAACTTAAATTCCGTACCGAACAGATACCGCAGGTAACCGACAAAGAGGCTTTTATTCACATGGCAGAAAAGCGTTTTTCAGGCTGGCATAACTATGAGAACTGTGAAAAAATTCCTCTGTATGCGGGTGATAAACGGGTAGCCTTTATTGAACTTAATAACTATTGGAACAGGAATTATAATATTCAGGACACTGTACCACTTCATAAAAAAATGGAATTTAAACAGCTTCGGACTTTGTGCGAACTGGCAGGATATACCGTTACACCAAATGGTGACAAACTTCGCATTGAAAAGGGTGATGACAGAATTACTATACGACGTACTAAAAATATAAATTCTGCTGATAGCAGTAACTTTAATGTTTATAAAAACGGTAAAATTTTTATTACCGAGGGTATAATAGATAATTATTTGCAAGAAGATTTATGCGCTCTTACAATTGCGGACTATTATTACCTTTTCGGGATAAAGATTAACGTTGACTATGAAAACGAAAAGGCATTTGTTGAAATTTCAGATTAAATCTGACTTTTTCGGAAATATAAATAATTGAGTAGGTGATAAAATGAAAAGGTGCAGGTACATAAAAGGTATTGACGAACTATTGAAAAAACTTCCTGAAAATTGTCAGTACTGGTATAATTTCAGTAAAATTATAAGTCTTAACTATGGGAAAGAATTTGACTATGAAAAATCTTTTGACTATGTGGATTGTATAGACATGGTTCTGACGGATTGGGAACGTAAATACAAGATAAACATCAAGTTGATTGATATTGTAGGGGAGATGAGTTTCAGTATACTTAATGGTTTCTTCAGCGGTCTTGATATAATATATCACGAAAATTATGACTACAGGCATTATGAATTTACAAGTTTTGAGCAGGATATTGATTTTGAAGTGTGGTGCAGGGATATTTCTGTAAAGCTGATTGAGGAGTGACATAATGGACATTACCGAAAAAGAAATAAAAGAAATGGTAGCAAAGACTTATATATATCTTTCAACTGTTTTGTCGGGAGTTTTAATTGCAAGAGCTTTGATATTTATCTTTATGTTTATAGGTGGCTTGTCGGAGTACCTTGAATATCACAACGACCCTGACGACCACGGCGGAAAACTTCACTATGTTGACCTTAATGCAATGTGGCTTTGTGGACTTATGGGAATTATATTTGCTGTATTTTCCTTTTTCGTTTTACGTTACCAGTTCCGAAAAATCAGACAGCTTGAAAAGAAAGTCCCTGTTATAATAAGTACAGTTATTCTTGAAATATTTTCTGTTCTTGTCTGGGGACTTTTATGGTTGTAGTATATATTATTGAGAATACAGGAATAAAAAACCGCCTTAAACAGACGGTAGTTTTTTTATGGATTATTTTTTATTGATTTTTTTAAGCAGGAACATTCTTGCACTGTATGGCGGTATGTTCATGTCAATATGATTTTCATTGTAGGTGAAATCTGTTTTTCCGTCGGGAGTGTGACCGCTGTAAATCTGATTATCGGAATCAAGAAGAAGTTCGACTTTGTAACCCTCACCGACTGTAACCGAATATTCCGACTGATACCAGTCCGAGAAGTTTATTACAGAAAGAATATCACCGTCCGCACTTTTTCGTCTTATAGCATACACACAACGGTCTGTTGAGTTGCAGTCCTCCCACATGAAATTAGTCGGGTCATAGTCATAATGGAGTGCATTGTATTTAAGATAAATTTTATTGAGAGCCTTTATATATTCCCTGAAAGAATCGTGTACGGGATATTTCAGCATATCCCAGTCCTGTTCACGCTTTTCGTCCCATTCACGAAGCTGACCTATTTCATTGCCCATAAAGTTGAGTTTTTTTCCGGGATGGGTCATCATGAACATATAAAAAGCCCTTGCTTGCGGGAATTTATTTTCATAATCACCGTGCATTTTCTGTGCGATTGTGGCTTTTCCGTGGACCACTTCATCATGTGAAAGCGGAAGTATAAATCTTTCGTTATAGAAATAGAGCATAGCAAAAGTAAGTTTGTGGTAGTTACCGCTCCTGTACATTGGTGATGTCTGCATATATTCAAGTGAATCGTGCATCCAGCCGAGACACCATTTGTAATCAAAACCCAGTCCGCCCTCTGATACGGGAGCAGTTACTCTGGGATATGAAGAAGAATCTTCTGCGGAAATAATTGCCGACGGGTGACGTGTTTTAAGCCCTGTATTCATATTTTTAAGAAATTCTATTGCACTTCTGTTCTCGCCTCTGTGTTCGTTGCCCTGCCAGTAAATCATATTGCGGATAGCGTCCATTCTGAGACCGTCAAAATGATATACATCAAGCCAGTAGTTAGCGGCGGACTGTATAAATGTACGGACTTCACCTTTTGAGTGATTGAAGTTTCTGCTTCCCCATTCGTTGTAGCCTGTATCAAGGTCGGGAAATTCATAGAGATGTGTGCCGTCGTATTCGGTGAGTGCATAGTGGTCAACGGCAAAGTGTACGGGAACAAAGTCAACAATTACGCCGATACCTTTTTTATGACATTTGTCGACGAGTTCCATAAGTTGTTGAGGAGTTCCGTAACGTGATGTAGGAGCAAAGAAGCCTGTAATCTGATAACCCCATGATTCGTCGCTGGGATGTTCGCTTATGGGCATGAGTTCAATGAAATTGTAGCCGTATTCAAGAACGTATTCAATAAGCATATCTGCCATTTCAGAATAATTGTACCAGCCATCCTCATCGCCTTTTTTTCTTTTGTTTTCGGGTTTTTTCTTCCATGAGCCTAAATGTACTTCATAGATATTCATCGGCTTGTCACGGCAGTCTGTTCTCTGATTAAGCCACTTTTCGTCATGGAATTTATAATTGTCAATTCTCCTTATAACCGAACACGTTCCGGGACGGACTTCCATAGAATAGCCATAAGGGTCGCAGTGGTCAATAAAATTATTTTTTTTGTCATATATACGGTATTTATAACGCATACCCTCTTTTGCTTCGGGGCAGACAATTTCAAAAAATCTGCCGTCTTCAACTCTGTTCATCGGAGTATCTTCCCATTCGTTGAAATCTCCCACGAGGGAGACTTTTGAAGCATTCGGGGCGTAGGTTCTGAAAACATAGCCATTTCTGGAGTAATGCACACCGAGATATTCGTAAGCGTTAAATATTTCTCCTTTGTAGAATCCGTAAATATCCATTAAAAAAATCTCTCCGTTTCTGATTGACATTTTTGTTTTATAATAGTATAATATAATTATATGATGAAGTTTTATAAATTTCAATAAGCATTTTTTTGCATATGTTGATTATGCGACTGTTGTCGTAAATTGACTATTACGGGAGGGACGTTTATGGATTTACGAGTAGAAAAAACCAAACGCAGTATAATTAATGCGTTTCTGAATCTGCGGTCACGTAAACCGCTTGAAAAAATTACAGTTAAGGAACTTGCAGAGATTGCACAGATAAACAAAGCTACTTTCTATCTGCATTATCATGATATATATGAACTGTCTGAATCGCTTGAAAGGGAAGTTATTGATTCGTCGCTTCTTAATATCGAACACCCTGACGCTGTTTTTGCGAACACAAAGCTTTTTATAAGAGAGCTTACTATATCTATTTCCGCTAATGAACAGCTTATCAAAACACTTTTTGAGGGCAACAGAAGCGGTCGTTTCATTGAACTTTTTGAAAAGGGTATAACGGAACTCATAAAAAAGTCATATCCGGAGTACAATCCGAGTGTTGAGAGAAAGATGGTTATGACATATCTAATTCACGGCGGATATTATACTTATTTCAAATACTGCGATTACGGCATTGAACCTGTTCTCCGGATAATTGAAAAATGTTCGGAAGCAATTGTTGAACCATACAAATAATTTTTGTTTTCTTTCATGAATATTTTCGGATTGTCTGCGGTATAATATTAATGGCTCAGGTAGCCGTATAACAACTATAAGGAGATATTCAAAATGGAAAACAAGAAGAAAAACGACCACATCAAATGTACCGTTTCTCAGTGCCAGCACAATATGGTTACTGAAAATTACTGCTCACTCGGCTGTATCTGTGTAGGTACTCACGAGGATAATCCGACTGTTCCGGAATGTACCGACTGTAATTCTTTCGTTAAGAGAACAGGCTGCTGTAACTGATTCTGAACGCCCGAACAGGTTTCGGGCAATACATATTGTGCAAAATAAATAAAAGTTATCCGCAAATACAGTCAATACGGTAAAAATACGGCTTTGGACTTGCAATATCTCTGAAATTAATGTATAATTATATACGGGAAACTAAAATGAGACTTTAACCGTTTTATGAAAAAATTTTATCATTATGCATACCGCCGTTTCTTTAAGGGTTTGTTTCATTACGGAATAAGTTTCATATAGTATTCTTTTTACTTCTTGTTTATACATCTATGTTGCGTACAGATTAATTCTAATCGTCAGGAGGCTTAATTTATGAACGATAAAACAATGACATTTTCCGTGAACGAAGATAAGGAGAAAGAGCTTAAGAAAAATCTTACGATTATTTATGACGCTTTGACACAGAAAGGCTATAATCCCATAAATCAGATTGTAGGCTATATTCTGTCGGAAGACCCCACTTACATAACAACCTATAATAATGCAAGAAATCTTATCCGTCATATTGACCGTGATGAACTTTTGCAAGTGCTTGTAAGTTCGTATCTTAATTCATGAAATTTTTCCGCTTAACTGTACGGACAAGTGCGTAAATACGGAGAAAACAGATTCTGTTATTAAAAATTAACGACAGCGTTACAGGCTGTCGTTTTTTGTTAATCAAAAAAATATAAGTTCAATAATTAATTCAACTATAAATTCAATTATGTCAAATCCTGATATTTCTATTTTATTATGTGATTTGGATTTTCTTTTCTTTTTGACTTTTTCTTTCTTTTTCAGACGTACTTTCATATGTTAAAACTCCAAATCACTATGACTTCCGGTTCTTACAAGTGATAATATCAAAGTATTTTCTATAATACGATATACAAGTAGCCAATCCGGTGTTATATGACATTCTCTATGTCCTTTCCAGTTTCCTGTTAATGCGTGGTCTTTGTTTTTTCGGGAAGTGATTCTCCGCATAATAATTTTTCTACTATATCATCAAGCAGTTTCATGTTAAAACCACGCTTCTGAGCTTTTTTTAAGTCTTTTTTAAAAATGGAAGTTCGGTCTAATTTATATTTATGGTTATTCATTTTCCGAATCCTCGTTGTTGATTTCTTCTAATATTTCACTAAAGTTGTTATAATGCTTTCGGTCGGGATTATTTGCTATTATTTCGCTTTCGACTAAAGCTAATGTGTTGTCGTCAGCGAAGATTTTGATAAAATCCAACAGCTGTTCTTCTGTCAATGAATCAAAAACATTGGTTGCGTAATCTTTGGTACTCATAAATTTCACTCCTTTTATTTTATTATATCATACTTAAATATTTTTTGCAATACTTTTTAACGATTTTTTTATTCCGTACTTGCTGTGGATATTTTTACTTATCATATTACATTCAGATACGGTTATAATACTACTGCGGAAGAAATTCCGCAATTTCAATAAGGAACTACACGCCTATGATAAAAAAAGTGTTTCCTGCTGTTGCAGTGCTTACGGCTGGTTTAGTTCCGTGTACTTCTGTTTATGCAGTTGATAACACAAAAATCGGCTACGGACAGGGTACGGCGGTAGACAGCAAAAACCGCCCTACAGACGCACTTGCATTCAATGACCGTTTCGGTGATTATGATGCATATGCAATTTCAGGAGATGAAAACCGTATCATTATAACTTTTGACCAGGGTTATGAAAACGGTTACACTGAAAAAATTCTTGACACTCTTAAAGAAAAAAATGTAAAAGCTATTTTTTTCCTTACAGGTGATTATGCCAAAAAGGAAACAGCTCTTGTACAGCGTATGATTGATGAGGGTCATATGCTCGGAAATCATGGTATGCGGCACGCAAGTCTGCCGACTCTTTCAAAAAAGCAGGCAGAAGAAGAAATTATGTCGCTTCATGATTTTGTTATGAACAACTACGGCTATCAGATGCAGTATTTCCGCTGTCCCTGCGGTGAATATTCGGAGCAGGCACTTGAAACTGTTCAAAATTGCGGATATAAGACATTATTCTGGAGCTTTGCCTATGTGGACTGGAAAACAGACAGTCAGCCAGACTCGGCGATGAGTATTAAAAAGCTCTCGGAATCTGCACACGGCGGTGAAATATTACTCCTGCACTCCGTATCATCTACAAATGCCGAAATTCTCGGAGATGTTATTGATAATTTGAGAGCGCAGGGCTTCACGGTATAACACACACACGAACGGACGCATTTTTTAAGTGCGTCCGTATTTTTATATTATTGTGCAGGTTCGTCGTCTGCTGTTGGTTCGTCGGGTTCAGTGTACTGCGGAGCTGTATAAGTAGGCGATGATGACGAAATATCATCAAGGTCAATATTTACCAGCATACCGCTTTCATTGCCTGTAACTTTAGGCATTACTCCATTCCACTTCTGAATCTGTTCATAAGCTATAACTTTAGCTGTGAGTGATTTTTCAAGAAGTTCGTTGGCATCTGCACGTGCCTGTGCCTCTGCCATAATGGCTTCTGCTTCTGCGTTGGCGGCGATTACTTTCTTTTCAGCCTCAGCGTTTGCGATAACAATAGCCTGTTCCTGTTCGGTTTTTGTTTTAAGGAGATTCTGTTCTGCTACCTGTTTAGCCTCAATAGCATTGTTGAACTCCGACGAGAAGTCAAAATTTACTATATTGAATTTTTCTATGTATATACCATAGTCTTTCAACTTTTTTTCAAGTGATTCCTTTACATTGTCGGCAACCATCTGACGTTCTGTAATAAGCTGTTCAGCGGTATAATTGGCAGTTGCGGACTTGAAACACTCCTGTACTACGGGAGTTATAAGAATGGTCTGATAGTCAAGGCCGACATTTTTGTACATATCAGGTGACTTGTCGGAAGTAAGACGGTAGTTTACCGCAAGTGTACTGCTTACCGTCTGTAAGTCCTTTGAAACTGCTGATGCAGGTGTTTCATAGACCTGGATTTTATTTGACATATTTTCTACTGACTGCACAAACGGTATTTTGAAGTGTGCGCCCTCCTGAAAAGAAGTTGAGGAAACTTTTCCGAGAGTAAGCAGCACGCCCGTGTTGCCTGCTGGTACTATCGTAAGTGAAGATGCACCTATAAGAAGTACAGCAATGCCTATGATTGCCCACTTTACGCCTTTGAAATTTCTTTTTACAGAGCCGTCTCTGTTTAATTCGTGTATAATTGCCATAAAAATCTCTCCTGTTTCTGTTACGGCTTGGCAGACAATCCCGAACGTTTCCGCACGGGAAATGGTCTGCTTCTGCTCATGAACACACTAAAAATATAAATTGTTTTTTATTTATTCTGCATTTCGTCAAGGACTATGGTAAGTACCTTGTCCATTTCGGCTTTCAGGCAAGCACTTCTGTAAGCCATAATCATTACAAACATAGCGTTATGAAGTTTATACTCATCTGAACGTATATGTATTTCATGGGTACACTGTTCAAGTTCACGGCTTATAAGCTTTTTTACAGAGTTAGTGTCAAAAGCACCTTCGTCCTCCGCAGTGAAAATGATTCTGCACAGTATATTGTACCATACATCGTCATCAATTATGTCGTCTGAAGTATCTTCAACGTCGCCGTTTACGTACTCCATAAGTTTTGCGATGTCATCAAGTTTCATTGAATCTCTCAGTACATTTATAAGAAGTATGCGGATTACTTGTTTTCGGGAGTATTTTTTTCCCTGAGTGGAGGCAACCCAGCCTCTTTTTATCCAGTTCTGAATTGTAGAACCTGTAAGCCCTGTTAGTTTTGATAGCTGTGAAAGAGTAAGTCCGCCAGTTGCGTCAAGTACGGGAGAAACAATAGAAAAAGCTTCATCTCTTGCCTGTTCACTGAATTTAAGTGTTGTACCTGGAATATAGCGATTCATATTCATTGACTCCTTTGATGTGATGATATGATTATATCATAAGTTCATATGAACTGCAAATGCTATCTTATGACGAATACGGACGATTTTCGGTATTTTTTTGTATTTATTATTGAAAATCTCTTTTATTCTTAGTTTTTCGCAGATATACGCACTTGGTTACTGTAATCAATCTTTTTTTGAAAAGCGGTTGAATTTTTCTGTAATTTATGGTATACTGTAAAAAGCAGATTTTTTTATGTATATTTCGGCATGGCTGTACGCCGTTAAAGAACAGTCACCGCTTATGCGGTTGGAGAAAAATATGAATATTTCCGATTTTTTTATAACAATGGCACAGACTGCCGAGGTTGAACAGCCAGGGCTTTTTCCTTTTCCTTTCGGTCTGCATCTCGTTTTCTGCTGTATTGCACTGGTATTTTTTGTATGGCGGTTCATAAAGGAAAAACTGCCGTATCAGCTTATAATGGCGGGTGCTATACCGCTGTCACTTATAATATGGCTTTCCGACAGCAAAACACTTTTCTATGGTGTAGGAATAGCAGAACTTGTCTTTTTGGCTGCGGCTTTTGTGACTTCAATCGTTTTCAGGACAAAAGAAACTGTTTCTGAAAGTTCCGAATCTGAACAGGAAACAGATTCCGAAGAAGAAAAGGAGTAAGTTATGAAAATAGCTGTTTTAGACTGGTACACGGTCAATATAAGCGGTGATATTTCAACATCTGCACTTGAGGAACTCGGCGACGTTAAAATAATTCCACTCACATCTCCCGAGGAAACCGCTGAAAATATAGGTGACGCTGAAATTGTACTGTGCAATAAGGTTATGATTACTAAGGAAGTTATGGACAGTTGTCCCGATATTAAATATATCGGACTTTTTGCGACAGGCTATAATAATGTTGACATAGAGTATGCCGCAAAAAAAGGAATTACTGTATGTAATGCAGGTTCGTATTCAACGGAAGCAGTCGCACAGCAGACTTTTGCATACATACTTGACCATTTCAATAAAATCAGGGATTATGATATTGCTGTAAAAAAAGGCGAATGGGAGCGTTTCCCGTCTTTTTCGTACTTTCCGATTCCCACGGCTGAACTTTCAGGCAGAACTCTTTCAATAGTCGGATACGGTTATATAGGAAAGGCAGTTGCAAGTATAGGCAGTGCCTTTAATATGAATATTATAATAAGTACAAGGACAAAGCCCGAAAACTGTCCGTATGAAGTAACCGATATTTACACCGCCGCCGAAAAGGCTGATATACTTACTTTTCACTGTCCTCTTACTGAACAGACAAGGGGTATTGTAAACGCTGAACTTATCTCAAAAATGAAAAGCACTGCTGTTTTAATAAATACGTCAAGGGGAGCGGTCGTCAATGAAAAAGACCTTGCCGAAGCTCTCAATTGTGGGAAAATTTCGGCGGCATATCTGGACGTTCTTGAAAAAGAACCGATGTCACCTGATACTCCGTTAAAAAATGCCCGTAACTGCGTAATAACACCGCATACCGCATGGGCGGCACTTGAAACAAGAAGCCGTCTCGTCAGAATAGTGTGCGACAATATAAAAGCGTGGCAGAACGGAACACCCATAAATAAAGTAAACTGAAAGAAGACTGAATAATGAGAAATATTTCTGAAAAAAAGAGAATTGTAATAAAACTCGGCACATCTACTCTTGCCCATAAAACAGGTAAGCTTAATATAAGACGTATGACTAATTTAGTGCGTGTTATATCTGATTTACATAATTCGGGACGTGAGATTATAATGGTATCTTCGGGAGCGGTCGGACTTGGTGCAGGAAAGCTTGGTCTTGCCGGAAAGCCGAAAGATACACGCATGAAACAGGCTGTTGCGGCGGTCGGACAGTGCGAACTTATGCATATATATGATGATATGTTTGAAAAGTACAGTGTTACCGTTGCACAGATTCTGCTTACAAAGACTATCATAAGCAATCCGAATCATTGCAGTAATTTCAAGAATACAGTCGAAACGCTTATAAGTATGGGAGTTATTCCGATAGTAAATGAAAATGATACTATTGCTATTGACGAGCTTGAACTTGAAATAGGTGAAAATGATTCTCTTTCAGCACTCGTTGCAGACCTTGCCGATGCTGATTTACTGCTGATTCTTTCTGATATTGATGCACTGTACGACGATGACCCACGAACCAATCCCGACGCAAAACCGATAAATTTCGTGGAGAAGATAACTCCTGAAATAGAAAGCGTTGCAGGCGGAGCAGGAACAAGTCTCGGCACGGGCGGAATGTCCACAAAGATTAATGCTGCAAAAATCGCAGGAAATGCAGGAATTGACATGATTATCATGAACGGAAAAAATCCTGACCTGCTCTATGATTTGTTTGAAGATAAAGAACTTGGTACGCTTTTCAAGGCGTAAAAATATTAATGAGGTGAATGATTATGAATTATACTGAAACACTCGGAATGAAAGCAAAAAACGCAGAGCCTGCAATTTCGTCTGCATCGACTATGCTGAAAAATAACGCACTTTCTGCAATTTCAAAGGCACTTACCGAAAACGTTGATTTTATCATTGCAGAAAATGCAAAGGACTTAAAGGCAGCTAAGGAAAACGGTATGTCCGAGGCTATGCAGGACAGACTTAAACTTGACGAAAAACGTATTGCAGGAATGGCAAAGGGTGTTGACGAAATTATTGCACTCAACGACCCTGTAGGACAGATTATTGAAGGATTCACACGTCCCAACGGTCTGAGAATCTCAAAGACAAGAGTTCCGCTCGGTGTAATCGGGATTATATTTGAATCACGTCCGAATGTAACGGTTGATGCCGCCGCACTTTGCCTGAAAGCCGGAAATGCTGTTATACTCAAGGGCGGTAAAGAGGCAATAAACTCAAATAAATGTCTCGGACAGATTATGCGTAAGGCAGTTGAGGAGGCAGGACTGCCGTCTGATATTATTCAGGTGGTTGAAAATACTTCCCGTGAGACTACTAACGAACTTATGAAACTCAACAAATATCTTGACGTACTTATTCCGAGAGGAAGTGCGGGACTTATTCAGGCGGTAGTGAACACTGCTACAGTTCCCGTTATTGAAACAGGTACGGGCAATTGTCATGTATATGTGGATTCGTCCGCCGACCTTGACAGTGCCGTTGATATTGCGGACAACGGCAAGACACAGCGTCCGTCAGTATGCAATGCCGTTGAAAGCCTGCTGATACATAAGGACTGTGCGGAAAAATTCCTGCCTATGATTGCGGAACGTTTCAAGGCTCACAATGTAAAAATGTACGGCTGTGACAGAACTGTTGAAATTCTCGGAAACGATGTTGAAAAGGCTACTGACGAAGAGTACGCTACAGAATTTCTTGACTATATTATTTCAGTCAGGGTTGTCGATAGCATTGATGAGGCTGTTGCACATATCAGACGTTTTGGTACAAAACATTCTGAATGTATCGTTACAAAATCTCTTGAAAATGCCGAAAAATTTCAGAGAGAGGTTGATGCGGCTGCTGTTTACGTAAACGCTTCAACAAGGTTTACTGACGGCGGTGAATTTGGATTTGGTGCGGAAATAGGAATTTCAACGCAGAAACTTCATGCAAGAGGTCCTATGGGACTTACTGAACTTACAACAATAAAATATCTTATAAACGGCAACGGTCAGATAAGATAAGAATATTCGGAGGATAGAATGGCTATAAGAAAAGATGTCAATGATATGCTTAATAATCTTAAGCGGGAAGAAACACCAAAGAAAGAAGAAAAACATAGTAAAAGCAAGTTTGATGATATGTCAGTGGACGATTTGCTTACCGCTCTCAATGACATAAAAGAAAACAAAACGGAACGTCCCGTTAAGAAGAATGCACCAATCAGGGAACTGAAACGTATTCCGCCCTCAAAGCCTAAGGAAGAGCCAAAGCCTGAAAAGAAAGATTCTCAGGGAAAAAAGGAAAATAAGAAAAGTTCTCCGAAGCCGAAAAGCAATGAAGACAGTATACAGAAAAAGAAAAAAATAGTTATTTCGGGTGAACTTCCCGACTATGAGGCTATAAGACAGCAGGAAATAAACGAGGACAGGAAAAAGGAAGAGAACAAGAACAAGAAAAAGGAAAAACCTTCAGAACCTAAAGAAAAAACGTCAGAACCTGCCGAAAGTGAAAAGAAAGACAACAATAAAAATAATAAGGACAACAACTCTGGAAAGGGTCTTTTTGGAAGAATTAAAGACCTTATGTATGTTTCGGCAGAAGACGATAAGGAGAATGAAGAGGAAATATCCGAAAAGTCCGATGATGGTGATGACGACAAGGGCAGTTTTACGGTTGAGGAAATCAAGGAAAATACGGACATTACGGTTGCGAGTATTGAAGAGGCGGTTTCTGCCATTATTGATACGGAGCTTGTGAAAGAGGAAAGTAAGGTTGTTTCCGAAAAGGAAAACAAGCAGGAGGAAAAAAAGTCTGAACCTGTTTCAAATAACAGAAAGAACAATAATAAGACGAAACAGAACAGCAATGGAAAAAAGAAGCCCGAAAACAATAATTCAAAGTCTGAAACAAAGACGGAAAAAACAAAGGAAAAGAAGTCCGAAGTGAAGACTGAAAAGCAGGAGGAAAAGAAATCCGGGGCAAAGACCGAAAAGCAGGAGGAAAAGAAACCCGAAGCAAATGCTGAAAAACGGGAAGAAAAGAAGTCTGAAAACAAAACCGAAAAGCCTGTTAATTCCGAAGAAAAGAAAACACCTGCCAAAAATACTCAGCAGTCAGATTCAAAAAAGAAGAAAAAGAACGGAAACAATCAGAAAAAAGACAGTCAGAAACCCGTGAAAAGCAGTGAAAGTATAATTGAAAATATACAGAAAGATGCAGAAAACGTAATTGCCGAGATTGAAAACAACAAAGCTCCCGAAGAGAAAAAAAAGGAGAATGATGACACTTCTGTTGAAGAAACGAAAAAGGTTTCAGACGAAAAGAAGAAAAAGACAGATAAGAAGCAGACTACTGACAAAAGCAATGTTAAAATCAGCGGAAATAAAGAAAACCTCAAAAATTCTGAAAAATTCAAAAAAGAAAGATATGCCATACCCGCATTGCTATGTATTGTTCTGGCAATAATAGGAGTTGTTGCGATTATAAGCACATTGATTTCTAATATCGGCGGTGGAAAGGATGATTTTACGGAAGCCGTCTATCCTGCCGTAATTATGAATATTGATTCATTCAGCAGTCCGTCTGAGCTTGCCTCTGACCAGATTATAAGTGCGGCTATATGGTCAGTCGTTATAGACAACAAGAAACTTTCAGGATATAAGGAAGTAATGGGTGCTGTAAATATTCCTGCGGCTGACGTGGAGAAGTTTGCCGTTGAACTTTTCGGCGACGACATTCCTGAACTCAATCATACTACAGTAGGTTCGGCTGAAACGAAATTCTACTATAATAAAGAAGCTGAATCCTATAATGTTCCGATAAAGCCCGACACATTCACTTATTTACCTGAAGTTACTTCTGTATCAAAGAGGGACGGAGAATATAGGGTTGATGTGAATTATATTGAAGAACACCCCGAATGGATGGACAAATCAGTTGCAAAGACTGTACAGTTCAGACTTTCAAAGAATGACGACGGTGGTTATAAAATTAATTCAATGACAATTATTTCTGAAGGTTCGTCAACATAAATAAAAAAATCCTCATCATTGAAAAATCAGTGATGAGGATTTATTTTTTAATTTTATTGTTTGCTGTAGTCCTTAAAACTTATATTCATATCAACGTCCGTTGAAATTCCTGGGACTCGTCCGTCACTTGCATACTGCCATATTTTGAAATCATAATAATATGTAGGTTCATCATTGTATTCGGCAAGCCATATGTCATATTCTTTAACTCTCGGCAGGTCAACCTTGAAAAGAAGTGTACTCTTGTTCTGATAAATCATGGGAGTATATCCCGCTGATTTTATTCTTTCACAGAAAGCAACACAGCAGTCGGCGAGTGATTCAATAGTTATTTCGTCTGTACGTGCATAGTCCTCATAGATGATTTCCCAGTCAAAAACAACGGGATAAGTGATATTGAAAGGTTCTATAGCATCTATTACTGCATCAGCTTCTTCAATAGCCTCATCGACGGTAAGAGCCTGAGAGAAGAAATAAACACCAGTTTTGATTCCTGCTCTGTCGGCGGAATAGAGATTTTCCTTGAAACGTTCGTCAAAGATAATTTCACCGTTGCTGTAAGTACGACAGCCTATTCTTATAAACGCAAATTCGATTCCTGCGTCCTTTACCTGTTTCCAGTCGATATATCCCTGAAATTCTGAAACGTCAATACCTGCTATCGAAGTAATTTTATCCTTGTCCTTATAGAATGAGTAGCCGTTTCTTGTCACGACAGAATCGCTGTCAACTTCACTTTTCGGAACGTCTGCGAGAGCAGGCATATAGATTTCACCGAGAGAACCGCCGTCCATTATAATTTTTTCGCCGTCGGTCTGATAGAAAGTTTCTTCCTTTTCAATTACAGCTCTTGTGCGTACGTCAGGCTCTGTGTTTATCGCTGGGACGGTGCCTCCGTTTTTACTGCTGAACATAAGGGTAAGTTTCACAAGCGGAACAGCCAGCACAAGAATAACAACAGCTTCAATAATCGCTATTATCTTGAAATTGCGGTTTTTCTTTTTCCTTGCCATTTTTTCCTCCTTTATAAAATACTGCTGTCTTATATAATAGCACATTTTAATTATTTTGTAAACAGATTTCAGAAATTTTTCAGTGAATTGACAACAACTGTAAATTCTGATATAATTAGCATATTACAGTAAGTGAAAGGGGTACGATTTTTTTATGGAAACCAAACTCACAGAAACCGTATGCAGTGTATGCGGTACGAAGTCTGAACACACTGTCATAACCAAAACAGAATCCAACGGTGTTCCTGATATTGACCTGCGTCCGTCAGACCCGCACCGTTCGTCAATGGAATACTGGGTTATGGAATGTCCGAAGTGCAGATATTGCAACGGTTCTCTTGAAACACCGACGGAATTTGACCGCAGTTATCTTGAAAGCCGTGAATACAGAGAACTCGGCGGTATTGAAACCGAAAATGAACTTGTTTCACGTTTTGTCAGAAAGGCACTTGTCAATATAAAGAACCGCAATTATACCGAAGCTTTGCAGTCATATCTTTATGCGGCATGGGTTTTTGACGATGAAGGCAACGACGAAAAGGCAAAGGAATGTAGAAACGAAGCTTTGAGTATAATGGAAAGCAGTAAGGTTTCTGACGGTAATGAAAGTATATATCTTCTCCGTGCCGACCTTCTCAGACGCACAGGACAGTTTGAAAAGGTTATAAGCGATTACGGCGAAAGATTCTTTGAATCTCCGCTTATGCTTCTTATTTCGCAGTACAGCGTAAAACTTGCAAAGAACGGTGATTCTTCGGCTCATAAGATGTCGGAAGTTCCTGGAGTTTCATTTAAATAATCACTTTGAAAACGGACGGTATACCGTCCGTTTTTTTGTTATTTCTGTTTTATTCTGAAACTGCTGTTTCTTAATTGTGTTACGTCAAATCCCTTTGGCTTACGGTTGTCACGCTTTTTAGATGATTTTTTATGTGGCTGTTTCTGTTCTTTTTCGTCGTCAAGCCTCATTGTGAGGGAAATTCTGTTCCTTTTTACGTCAACTTCAATTACACGTACTTTTACCACTTCACCTACTTTTACAGCTTCAAGAGGGTGTTTTATATATCGGCTGCATATCTGTGAAACGTGGACAAGTCCGTCCTCATGTACGCCTATATCTACGAATGCACCGAAATCAATTATGTTGCGGACAGTTCCGACAAGTTCCATACCTGCTTTAAGGTCTTTGATGTCCATTACGTCACCGCTTCTGAGGAGGGGAGGGGGAAGCTCGTCACGGAGGTCACGACCAGGTTTTCTGAGTTCTCCTATAATATCGGTGAGAGTGGGAACGCCTATTCCGAGATTTTTACTTATATTTTCAAGACCGATATTTTCAGCTTTTTCGGTTATTCCCACAGCACCTCCGTCCGAGATGTCGGCGAGTGTAAAACCGCACTCGTTAAGAAGTGATGAAGCGGCAGAATAGCTTTCGGGGTGGACAGCTGTATTGTCAAGCGGATTTTTTCCGTCACGGACTCTTAAAAATCCTGCACACTGTTCAAATGCCTTTTTGCCGAGTTTGGCGACTTTCATAAGTTCCTTACGGTCATTGAATCTGCCGTTTTCTTCACGGTATGCGACAATATTTTTTGCAACAGCTGAATTTATTCCCGATATATAGGACAAAAGCGAATATGAAGCGGTGTTCAGGTCAACGCCTACAGAGTTTACACAGTCTTCAACAACACCCGAGAGAGCCTCATTCATGCGTGCCTGTGGCATATCATGCTGATACTGTCCGACACCTATGGCTTTGGGTTCGATTTTTACGAGTTCGGCGAGAGGGTCTTGCAAACGTCTTGCAATTGATACCGCACTTCTCAGTGAAACATCATAGTCGGGGAACTCCTCAGCGGCAAGTTTTGAAGCCGAGTAAACGGACGCACCTGCCTCACTTACTACCATATAGCTTATTTTCTGTGGTATTTCCTTGAGTAAGTCAACAACGAAATTTTCAGTTTCACGTGAAGCCGTGCCGTTGCCTATAGAGATAGTTGTAACACCATGTTTCTGAATGAGCGACTTTATTGTTTTTGCGGAACTTTCAATATTCTGCTTAGGTCCTGGGGTGGGATAGATAACGCCTGTATCAAGGACTTTTCCTGTCGGGTCTATTACTGCAACTTTACAGCCTGTTCGGTAACCTGGGTCAAGACCGAGAATAATACTGTTTTTAAGCGGTGCCTGCAAAAGAAGCTGGCGGAGATTTGAGGCAAACACTTTTATTGACTCCTCAGCGGCTTTTGCTGTCATTTCGGAACGTATTTCACGCTCAATCGACGGAAAAATAAGTCTCTTATAGCTGTCCAGAACCGCTGTTTTTACAAGTTCACCGCACTGAGAATCATTCTTAACGTACTTATTAGCAATAAGACCTGTTGCACTGATTTCGTCAAGACTTACCGAAACTTTTATAAATCCTTCCTTTTCACCTCTGTCAATTGCAAGTACACGGTGATTTGCAATTTTTTCAACAGGTTCTTTATAGTCATAATAGTTGGTATACACACTTTCTGCTTCGGGGTCGGACGCTTTTGAAATTATTTCGCCCTTGTCGTTTGCAAGTTTACGGAGTTTTTTTCTTATCTCTGCATCGTCGGAAATGTCTTCTGCTATTATGTCCATAGCACCCTGTAAAGCGGTTTTAACATCGGAAATTTTCTTTTCCTCGTCAATAAAACTTTCTGCTTCTTTTTCGGGTTCAGTCTGCGGATTCTGTTCCATAACGAGAGAGGCAAGAGGTTCAAGACCGTTTTCCCTTGCAATTCCTGCACGGGTACGTCTTTTAGGCTTGAAAGGTCTGTATATGTCTTCTACTTCAACGAGCGTTGTCGCCGAACTGATTGCACTTTCAATTTCGGGGGTCATTTTTTCCTGTTCTGTGATAGCGTTTGAAATTTCCTCCTTACGTTTTTCGAGGTTGCGGAGGTACATAAGACGGTCGTAAAGTTCACGCAGAATCTGGTCATCAAGAGAGCCTGTAAGTTCCTTACGGTAACGTGCGATAAACGGAATAGTCTTGTCGTCGTCAATAAGTTCAACCGTATTATTGACGTGTTCAAGTTTCAGATTAAATTCCTGTGCAAGAGTTTTATTTATATCCATAATAATTTTTCCTTTCAATACATATATTTCCTGTTTATTATATCATAAATAAAAAAATAAATCAATAGTCACATAGCCAAACAGCACCCGAAGGTGCTGTTATATTATTCGTCGTTGTCGGACGGCTGAGGCTGTACCGTTTTAAGTATACCTGCACTTTCACAGAAAGAATTATAGAATGACCTTACAGAAGTTTTTCCTGTTATTCTGCTCATATCTATAAGACCGCCCGTGTATACATCGTCCTTGAAAACATAGCATTTATCGTTGCCAGCATCAACTAAATCTACTTTGAGGTCAGTGCCGTCATTGACATGATAAACGACAGTTAAAAACGGTTCTGAGTTGTCGGGAGATGCATCCACGTCAGTTTCAGTGAATATGAGAATTGAAAGTGCGTTGTAGAAATTCTGGAAAGATGTCGAAGTTTCAACGTTTTCAATATCTATTGACTTGCCGTGCTTTTCAAGGATACTGTCTGTCATATTGAGAGTGAACGAATCATCAATATCATCAAATTTAAGGTCAAAGCCTGTTACACCGTAGATATTTGCAACAGTAACGGAATCGGGCAGGAAATCAAGGGGTATATAATTAATGAAATTAAGGTCTGAAAGATAGTATATCTGCACCTGATTTGAATCCTGAAGAAGAGCATAGGTATAAGTTCTGTTTTCGTCGCTTTTTCCGCTTATGAGTATATTTTTTTCAGTGCCGTCAACACCCTTTACAGTTACTTCGGCAGCAGGCTTGTCAAAACCGTATTTGCTCAAATCTTCAAGATATTCGTCAAGGAGCTGCTGGGCTTCAAGACGTGTAACTGTTGTAAGCATTGAAGTAACTGCTGTCTGGTCAAACGGAAGATTTGAGTATTCGTCGGGAAGCGACCATGTAGAAGTTTCCGTGTCAAAAGTAAGGTCATAAACTGTTTTTCCGTCTTTTTTAACAATAATCTGTTTGATTTCGTTATCCTTGTATGGAATCAGCTCTTTTGACTTAATCATCAGACGGCTTGCTTTCAGCACACTTCCCTGTATGGAATCAACGGTATATATCTTGTTTTTTCCTTCAATCATTATATAATAGTAGTCATTTGTGGGACTGATGTTGCCAACGTAAACTTTATAGTTGTTTGTGCCGTCTGAAAGAGTTATAGTTTCGGACGGATTTTCAAGACCGTACATGGTCTTTTTTGAACTGTCTGCCTCACCGTAGTTTGTTTCCGCAGTGAAGTCCGAAACCAGTGTGAGAAGTGCATCGATGTAGGTCTGGTCAAGTGTAAATTCTCCGCTGTCAAGTTTCCAGTCGCCGTCATTGTTGACAACCGCATTGTACTGACCGTCGGGACAGTCAAAATTTATTTCTGTTATGCTGTCGCTGTCAAAACTGAAAAGAACGTTGTCGGCAAGTTCAGAAACCTGTTGCTGTGTTTCCTTGTCGCTCTTGTTTTTGACAGCGAGAAAAGCACCGAATGAACCTCCCGCAACAATAAGCAGAGCGACAGCAGCTATAATAATTTTTTTCATATTATGCATATCTCCTCTTGAGCCATACTGCCACGCCTATAAGTGCAATGACAACAGGAACAATTGTAAATATTCTGAGTACGGATTCAGCTTCTGGAGCGTCTGAAAAATGCATTGTATCGTATGAATTTGACTTGTTGCCTATACCCATGTCAATATCAGTATCATAAAGCCATGTATTTGAGAAAATAGTGAGATACTGAGTTCCTGAAGTAGTCAGATATACCTTGTCAATATCTATTATGTCGGTAGTTCCGATAAGTATCATTTTACCGAGAGTCTGCTTATTGTATGAGTAATAACCGAAATCAAGCGGTGTGTTGCTTAATTCCTCAGCTTGTTTTTTGGAATCGCTGTCGCCTCCCATAGCGGTACTTACTGTTGTATAGCTTGCTGTTGTTGCGTCGGCGATATTCTGTATTATAGGGGATTTTTCGATATATCCGTTGTCACCGCTGTATTCATACACACTTCTTGTATTTGAAATACCTGCTATATAGTCGCCCTGGTCAATGAGATAATTTATATCTGTTGTGAGGTCTTCTGTAAAGTCTTCTGTTGTCGGAGTGTACTGAACACGGAAGTAATTATCACTTTGCTTTGCATCTCTGTCCTGAAGCTGATTCACACTGTTTGATTCTGTTACATAGTTGTAATCAATGCCAAGTTCAAATTTTGCAAGAAGTCTGTCGATATTTTTGAAACAGCCCTTTGTGTCGCACGGAGCGGCAAGAACAGAAATTGAACCGCCGTGGTCAGCATAATCACTGAGAAGTTTATACTCATTGTCTGTTATATCCTGAGTAGGACCTGCAAGGTAAATAATAGCGGTATTGTCGGGAACAGCTACCTCTTCGTCAAGATTTATTTCTTTAACATCATAGTTGTTTGCTTTGAGCTGGAGAGCATATGTTTCATAGCTGTCATTTATGGACTTTTCGCCATGCCCCGTAAGGAAGTAGACTGTCGGGAGAGAACCGCCCGTACATATTTTTATAGCACCTGCAATTAATTCTTCACCTGCATATTCAAATATACCGTCCGATGTTCTCTGGAAAACCTTGTGATAGTCAATTTTTTTGATTATATCTCCACACTTTACAAAAATGTCACCTTCGCTTATGCCGAGAATACCCGACGGGTCAAGTGCGGAAGCCCTGTCTGCCTCTTTGTTCGGATTGAAAGTAATAAGTTCGATATTGTCATGTTTGCTGAGTTCGTCGAGAGTATGGTAAAGGGGGAGGTACTCGGGGGCGTTCTGAAATTCGCTTAAGCTGTAATTATAGAGATAGTAAACTTCAATCTGCTTGTCTGATACTTCTTCAAGAAGCTGGACTGTTTTTTCATTGAGTGTATATTTTCCTGCTGGTGTCATATCAAAAACCTTGTCGTAATATGAGAATATAAGATTTATCGGGACTGCTATAAGCAGTATGAGAGCTGCAATTATAAAGGCAAGTATTCCCGAAAGATTAAATTTTTTCTTCTGCATGACTGATTACCCCCTGTTCCAGCGTTTCTTTTCAATGGAAACAAAGTTCCATGCAAGAATCACGATAATTGCCGATATGAAAAATATCATATCTGAAAGGCGGATAAATCCCTGTGAGAAATATGCAAATCTCGGCTGTGCGGCGAACGCATAAAGAACAGACTGGAGTTTTGGATATTGTGAAATAAAGTCTGTACGTGAGAAATCGTCGATAAACAGGAAGATGAACATTGCAAGCTCGCCGAGTATGGCGGCAAGTATGGAGCTTTCCGTGAATGATGAAACAAGCATACCGAGAGCTATGTACATTGCACCCCAGCAGAAGAATCCTATGTATGCACATATAAGCTGGCTGATTACAACTTCACCATTCAGTGCTGTTACAATCGGGAAAAGGGTAGAACCAGCAATCATGAAGATAAATACCGTGATATTTGCAAGGAATTTTGCAAGCACTATTTTCAGAACGCTTACTGGTGAAGTCATAAGAAGGACTTCCGTGCCGAATTTTCTTTCGTCCGCATATGTACGCATTGTCATAATCGGTATAAGAAATATGAAGTAGAATATTACATTGTAGAAGATTTCGGTGAATGAAAACTGATATGTGCTTTGGTCAATATTACCTATTGAAACATTGAACATATAAGTAAAAAGAAGCATGAACAGTGCCGTTATCGTATACGCAAAAGGCGTGTAAAAGAACGACTGAAGTTCTTTTTTGTATATAGGAAACATTATTCTTTTTCCTCCTTTTCGTCCGTTGTGGAATCTGAATTTTCTTCGGGGGTGATTTCGTTCAGCAGTTCCATAATACCACCGCTTTTTGCAGGGCGGTTTATAAGTTCGATAAATACATTTTCAAGATTCGGCTTGTCGGTGTAGATTTCTTCTATATCGACATTGTTCTTGAGAAGTTCCGACATTATGGAACGGCGGATTTCTTCAGCGTCGCCGTCAAGCTGTGTGGTGAAGCTGAAAATATTTTCGCCCTCTTCGTCGATTGAAGTGATTTCCTTTACACCGTCGGTCATTTCGATAATTGAAGCAGATTTTGTTTTTGAACCCTTGACTTTGATGTGGAGGACGAGTGACGTTCCATACGATTTTTCAAGATTTTCGATAGTGTCAATTGCTCTTATGTCGCCTTTGTTGATTATTACAACCCTGTCGCACACTTCGCTTACTTCGCTGAGGATATGCGAGCTGAAAATTACAGAGTGATTTTTTTTAAGGTCACGGATAATGTTTCTTACTTCAATTACCTGATTCGGGTCAAGACCTACAGTCGGCTCGTCAAGGATAATAAATTCAGGATTTCCGAGAATAGCCTGTGCAAAACCCACACGTCTTTTGTAACCGCCCGAAAGGTTTTTTATAAGCTTGTCCTTTACGTCCGTGATTTTCAGAAGTTCCATAACACGATTTATTTCGTCTTTTTTCTGAGAACGGGGAATTTTTTTCAGTCCCGCACAGAAAGACATATATTCCCTTACTCTCATATCGGGGTATACGGGAGGGTCTTGCGGAAGATAGCCTATTTTCCTCTTTGCCTTTACGGGTTCTTTGGAAATGTCCGTCCCGCAGATAGTCACCGTACCGCCTGACATCGGAAGATATCCTGCTATCATGTTCATGGTGGTTGATTTTCCTGCACCGTTAGGACCAAGAAAACCAAGAATCTCATTATCATTTATTGTAAAACTGATATTGTTTACAGCTCTGTTATTGCCGTAAAATTTCGTAAGATTTTCAATATTAATCATGAGTTTCTCCTTTCATATGTAATTATTTTATGTTGAAGCAATGTAAAGTAAAATTATAAAAAATTGCGTCATTATATTATCGCAGAAAAATATGTCTGTAATATTAACATAATATGAACAGAATGTTAATTCAAATAAAACGTCATACGGTAAAATAATTTCTCATAGTAAATTTACCAATAAATATTATAACATACCTGTGTGGAATATGTGAAAGATTATTGTAAGAAAGATGAATTTGATTATATCATTTTAAAATATAAT
>CAMWVV010000026.1 GCA_947177755.1 uncultured Ruminococcus sp.
CTACAACAACATCTGCTCCTACAACAACTACAACAACATCTGCTCCTACAACAACTACTACAACTACAACATCTACAACAACAACTACAGGTACAGATTCAGGCACACAGCCAGTTTCTAATGCTGATGTAACAAACACTAATACTAATACCAATACCGATACAAACACAAATACCACTACCAAAACAAACACAACTACAAGTGCTAAGAATAACAACAGCAGCACAAGCAGCTCACCTAAGACAGGTGTTGCAGGTGTCGGCATAGCAGCAGCAGGTCTTGCAGTTGCAATCGGTACAGCATTCGTTCTCAGAAAGAAGAATGACTAATTAAAGATTTTTGTGTCCATACGATATAAAGAAAGGCTCTCCTTCGGGAGAGTCTTTTTTAATTATTTTATGCCCCAGCCGTCGATATCGGCACGCTGCATTGCTCCGAAAATCCTGTTTTTGAAACCGTGACTTTTTCTTTCCATTTCAGCGATAAAATTTTTTGTCTGCTGTCGGTTGGTGTGACCGTCTGCCCGACATAACGATTTGACTACGGGAAAGTTATTTTTCAGAGCGGCTTTTTTTATTTCACGCTCGGGTGCAAGAACAAGCGGACGGATAATGTGTATATTTTTATCTTCCATATAGGAAGACGGCGAAAAACAGCCTATTCGTCCCTCGGTAAAGAGGTTCATTATAAAGGTTTCAACAGCGTCGTCGTAATTGTGACCGAGAGCGATTTTATTACAGCCGAGTTCAGCAGCCGCCCCGTGAATTGCACCACGTCTCATGCGTGAACATAAACTGCACGGATTCGGTTCTTTCCGCACATCAAAAACAATTTCACCGATATTAGTCGGAGCAATATGATATTCAGTATTACATTCGGCACAGAATTTTGCAACGGAAGAATAGTCGCCGTCAGTACCGTTGAATCGTGGGTCAATTGTGAGACCAACAATATCGTAATTAATTCCGATAAAATTTTTTAGCAGAGCAAGTCCCCTCAGCATAACGAGACTGTCTTTTCCCCCTGAAATACCGACACATATGCGGTCGCCGTCACTTATAAGACTGTATTCCTTAACAGCTTTACGCATATAACCAAGAATTTTCTGCATATTTACCTCCGTATTATTTATTTTAACCATTATAACATATTTATAAGAAATTTTCAATTATATCTTGCAAAAACCGTGAAAATATAATATAATAGAAAGTATAGAAATTTTTTAGGAGGACTTTTTATGGGCAAAATTCTTGTTACGGGAGGCACGGGATTTATCGGAAGTCATACCTGTGTTGAACTTCTCGGAAACGGATATGAAATTGTGATTGTCGATAATCTCAGCAACTCAAAGGAAGCGGCTGTGGGAAGAATCGAGCAAATCAGTGGTAAATCAGTTACTTTTATAAAGGCTGATATATGTGACTATGATGCACTTTCGGAGGTTTTCAGCAAAAATGACATTGATGCGGTTGTACATTTTGCAGGACTTAAAGCTGTCGGCGAGTCTGTCAGAAAACCGCTTGAATATTACACTAATAATATTCACGGCACTCTTGTTCTGCTCAGAGTTATGCGTGAAAACGGCTGTAAGAGGATAGTTTTTTCGTCGTCGGCGACTGTTTACGGCATGAACAACAAAGCACCTTATACAGAGGATATGCCTACTTCTGCCACAAATCCTTACGGCTATACAAAAGTTATGATTGAGCAGATTTTGCGTGATGTGTGCGTTGCAGACAATGGATTCAGTGCGGTTGCACTCCGTTACTTCAATCCTATCGGGGCTCATTCAGGCGGATTAATCGGAGAAGACCCCAACGGTATTCCTAATAATCTTGTTCCTTATATTGCACAGGTTGCTTCGGGCAGACTTGAGCAGCTCAGCGTGTATGGTGATGACTATGACACGCCCGACGGCACAGGTGTCAGGGACTATATTCACGTTATGGATTTGGCAAGTGGTCACGTATGTGCTATAGACTATGCTATGAAACACAACGGTTTTGAGCCTGTGAATCTCGGTACGGGCAAGGGTTCGAGTGTTCTGGAAGTTGTGGCGGCATATGAGAAAGCGTGCCGAAAGCCGATTCCGAAAAAAATCACGGAACGCCGTGCAGGTGACATTGCAACCTGTTATGCAGACGCTTCAAAGGCAAAGGAAATTTTTGGCTGGGAGGCAAAACTGGGAATTGACGAAATGTGTGCGGACAGCTGGAATTTCACCAGAATGAATCCGAACGGAATAAATTAAAATAAAGAACAAAAGACAGCATAAAAAGAAAGGACTGATAACATGTCACCGGAGATAAGGCTGCTTATTATGTTCGGTGCAATTGCCGTGGTCATGATTGTTATAATCGTGACTTTCGGCGGTGACAAGCCATTTCAGAAATTTATTTCACTTTTTCTTGAGGAAAACGTACAGGAGGATCATGGCGGGAAAACAGAAAATGGCGAATATTCGGAGACTATACAGAAAAAGTCGTCTGCTCCTGTTGTTGAAATGGCAACACTTATACGCAAAAGCGATGACCGTCTGAGAGTGATTGAGGGTGACGGGCAGGTTAAATTTATTGATGAATATTATGAATTATATTTTGTGACAAGAAAAGGTCAGAATATACGTATAGAATGTTCAAAAGAAGCCTATGAAACAATACCATTTAATCAGCAGGGGTCGCTTACATACAGAAAAAATAAACTGGTTAAGTTTAAATATTATGAAGATGTTATTAATGAAAATACATAAAAAGGAGAAATTATGGTAAACTTCAATAACGACTGGGACGAACTTCTGAAAGATGAGTTTATAAAGGAATATTATCTGAAACTCAGGCAGACTCTTATAAACGAGTATAAGACACAGAAAGTTTTTCCGAATATGTACGATATTTTTAACGCAATGAAACTGACTGCCTATGATGATGTAAAGTGCGTTATAATAGGACAAGACCCGTATCACAATGAGGGACAGGCTCACGGTCTGAGTTTTTCAGTAAAAAAAGGTGTTGCACCTCCGCCGTCGCTTGTTAATATTTTCAAAGAAATTAAAGATGATGTGGGAATAGACAATCTCGGCAAACACGGTGAACTCACCAAATGGGCGGAAAGCGGTGTGCTTTTGCTTAATTCCGTACTTACTGTAAGGGCGCACTCTCCTAAAAGTCATCGTGGAATAGGCTGGGAAAATTTTACAACAGATGTAATAAAACTTCTCAACCAGCGTGAGAAACCAATGGTTTTCATACTTTGGGGCGGTGATGCAAAGGCAAAACAGAAATTTATCACAAATCCTAATCACCTTGTACTCAAATCCGCACACCCCAGTCCGCTTTCAGCATTTAACGGCTTTTTCGGCTGTAAGCATTTTTCACAGGCAAATGAATTTTTACGTGCAAACGGCATGGAGGAAATTGACTGGAGTATAGACTGAAAATTTCGGAGGATATAATGAAAATAAGAGAAATATTTGACAAAAAAACGGTTTTTTCATTTGAAGTTTTCCCACCTAAAAAAACAAGTTCAGTTGATGTTATTTACAAAACACTTGATGAACTTCATGACCTTAAACCTGATTTTATCAGTGTGACTTTCAGTGCAGGCGGAAGCAGTAACAATACTTTTGCGTGTGATATTGCATCAAAAATCAAGGAAAGCGGTATCACACCGATGATTCACCTTCCCAGCATAAACTACACAAGAGAAGAAATTTCATTGACCCTTGATGAAATAAAAAACAGGGGGATTGAAAACATACTTGCGTTAAGAGGCGACAGAAATTCTGATATTGAGCCGAAAATGGACTTTCCGCACGCCAGTGACCTTATAACATATATAAAATCAAAAGGCGATTTTGACATTGCAGGAGCTTGTTATCCCGAGTGTCATCCCGACGCTGATTCGCTTGTTGATGATATAATCAATCTTAAAAAGAAAGTTGAAGCAGGTGCAACACATCTTATCAGTCAGCTTTTCTTTGACAACTCATCGTTTTATGAGTTCCGTGAAAAGACGGCAATTGCAGGTATAAATGTACCGATTGAGGCAGGGATTATGCCTGTTGTAAATAAAAACCAGATTGAACGCATGGTGACGATGTGCGGGGCAAGTCTGCCGAGAAAGTTTGTAAGAATAATGCAGAAATATGAAGACAATCCCGAGGCACTCAGAGATGCAGGCATTGCATATGCGGTAAATCAGATTGTTGACCTTGTGGCAAGCGGAGTTGACGGCATACATCTTTATACTATGAACAACGCTTATGTTGCGAAAAAAATCAGCGAAGCGGTTTCGGGAATTATAGGTGTATGATGAAACTGAATCCCATTTCAAAGGAAGAAGCCGCACGATATATGGGTGTAAAGGGTGTTCCTGACGGCAGAATATCTGAAATTATCGACAGATGTGAAATTATTGTAAGAGAATCCGTGCGACCTAAATATGTTTATCGAAAGACAACGGTAGATTTTGTGGCAGACGGCGTTATGCTCGGCGGTATAAATACGGTGCTGTCGGGAAAGGATATAAAAAAACATCTTTCGGGTTGTACGGAAGCTATAGTTATGGCGGTAACTCTTTCGGCAGAGGCTGACAAACTTATACGTCGTACTGCCGTTACGGATATGGCGGAGGCACTTGCGGTTGACTGTCTGTGCAGTGCAGGAGTTGAGCAGGTGTGTAACCGTGCCGAAGAAGAAATTTTTGAAAATATAAAGACAAAATATCGTACATGGCGATTCAGTGCAGGTTATGGCGATTTACCGCTTGACATTCAGAAGGATTTGCTTATATTTCTGAACGCACAGAGAAGAATAGGGCTTACCGTGACAGAAAACAGTCTGCTTATTCCGTCAAAATCGGTCACTGCAATTATAGGAATATCCGAAAAGCCTGTTGAACGTGGAAAAAAAGGCTGTGAATCATGTAAAATGAAAGGAAACTGTGCATTTTCGGCAGTTGGTAAAACGTGTTCGGAGGGGATAGAGTGAACAGGTTAAAAAAAATTATATCTGTGCTTACCGTTGTTTCAATGTCCGTGTCGTTTACGGCGTGCGGTGAAAAAACAGATAATTCAGATACGGGAAAAGACATTGACCCTGCCATACGCAAGACTATATCCGAAAATGCAAAAAATTCCGAATTTCTTACAGGAGAACTTGAAAATAAAACTATAAAGTGGCTTGCGGAGTGGGATATTAATTCCAGTAACAAAAGCGGAAAGACTACCCCTGCTTTTCTTGTGGCATTTCAGGAGCGTTATGGCGGAAATATCGAATGGCATCAGTGTACTTATGAAGAACGTTATGAACAGCTTGCAAAGTCGATTAACGGCGGTGAGGGAATTGATTTTTTCTATGCAGGCGACCTTGACGCATTTCCGAAAGGTGTGGTGCGTTCCATGTTTGTGCCTGTTGATGATTATATTGACTTCAGTTCACCGTTGTGGGCGGACGTTCAGGAAATCAATGACAGTCTTATGTGGAACGGCAGTCATTATGTGGCTGTACCAAATATAGCAGGTGACAATTGTGCCGTTATATATAACAGAAAAACCGTTCTGGAAGCAGGATTGCAAGACCCTGCGGAACTTTACGCAAAAGGCGAATGGAACTGGAACACTTTTCAGGATATTCTTGAAAAATTCGTTGACCCTGCAAATCAGCGTTATGGCATAGACGGCTGGTGGTTTGAGTTTGGACTTATTAACACTATAGGTATTCCGCCCGTAAGTATTGAAAACGGAAGACTTGCAAATAATATCGGCAGTCCCGACATGGAACGTGTTCAGAACTGGATATATGAACTTTATACCGATAATCTTATAGCGATTGGTTCGGAGGATTACGGCTGGAACAGTAAACCGTCTTATATCGGTGAGGGAAAAACTCTTTTCTATCCGTGCGGACTTTATGAGTTTTATAAAAAGTCGTCGGACTGGAAAAGTACTTTTGGCGATGATGTTTTTTTTGTTCCCATGCCTAAAGACCCTCAGGCAGACGAATATTATATACCTGTCGGAATGGAAGCCTATACTTTTGTAAAAGGTGGACAAAATCCCGAGGGTGTTGCGAAGTTCCTTGACTGTAAGCGTTTTGTGCTGGAAGATGAGGAAACCCTTGCCATAGCTGATAATCAGATGCGTGAAGATTACGGCTGGACTGAAGAGATGTTTGAAATGAAGGAAAGTATGCAGTCACTTGCGGAGGCTAATCCTTTTATCGATGTTTCAAAGGGTATTTCAGCGGACTGCGGAGACCTGCTTGACAACAGCCTCAGACTTACCGCACGTGGTGTACCGTGGAGCGAAACATATGATTCTATTTATTCGGTTGTTGATAAATATATGTCAGAAGTAAATGAAATAAGTTCGTCTGAATAATATATTAAGTCAGACTATTGCAAAATGGTTTGTATTGTGATATAATATAATGGTATGTTTAATATTTGAAAGGAGACTGCGGTGATGAATACAGTTCTTGTAACAGGAGGCTGTGGACTTATCGGAAAGTATATATGTTCCGGACTTCTTAAAAAGGGTAATGCCGTTATTGCTGTTGATGAATCAGAGGTGAATCATAATAAAGGAAAGCTTCACTATTCTTTCGTTGAAGCGGCTCCGGACGATAAAGACGCTTATGAAGAGATTTTCAGGAATAACAAGATTGATATAGTTATTCATGCGGCGTGTACGGTTGACAACGATTTCAAACCGATTGTTACTGAAACGCAGATGATGATTTCAGGTCAGTGCGATAAATTCATATATAATACTGCTCTTAATTCGGGAGTAAAGGAATTTATTCTTATAAGCACTGACCAGGTTTATGAATTTCAGAAAAGCCGTGAACCGATAAGAGAAACAAACAGGCTTAAACCTGTCACCAATTATGCAAATCTTAAATTTGAGTCTGAAAAGGCTTTTATAACGGAGTTGCAGAACTATAAGGAAGCAATAGCTTGTGTTGTAAGGGTTGCACCTGTATACACGCATGACTTTATTGAAAATCTTACCGCAAAGATTACAGACCCGAAGGACAATATTAAATTTGTTTCGGGTACGGGACAGTATGGTTTTCAGCTGTGCTGTGTGCATAATCTTGTTGACTTTATACTTTGCTTTGTAAAAAGTGCCGAGGATACTTCTTATTCGGGTACTTACAATGTAGGCGACAAACATCTTACAACAGCGGCGGATATTATCGCATTTATGAGGGAATATTATCATCTCGGCACGGTTATTTCCAGAAATGCCGGCGGTACACTTTCCAGAATAAAAGGTATTTTTTCAAAGAGTAACGATGAGAAAGAGAATTACCGTTATCTTGATATGTCAAAGCTTGAACACAATAATATACTTGACTGTACTAAAGCGTCAAAAATTGCCGTGTTCCGCTGGGATATAAAGAATACAAAATAAATAAAGGGTACATTGTGTGTACCCTTTTTTTTATTCTATTACGGTGTAATTGTCGGAAGCCGTTTCTTTTGTTGCGTGTTCCGTAACGTTAAGAACCTTTACTTTAAGCGGACGTGTACCCATGTTTATTTCGATTATGTCGCCTACCTTGACATCATATGATGCACGGGCGATTTTTCCGTTTACAACGATTTTTTCAGCATCACAGGCATCGTTTGCAACGGTTCTTCTTTTTATAAGACGTGTTACTTTAAGATATTTGTCTAATCTCATATTATCTCCTTTATTAATCAAAAGGGAACAGGCAATTATGACTGTTCCCGAAAGTTTCTCAGTTATTGATAGAAGCCTTTAATGCTCTTCCAGCCTTGAAAGTAGGTGCCTTGCACGGAGGGCAGACCATTTTTGCCTTTGTCTTGGGATTGATACAGGTCTTTTCTCCTCTTTCACGAACTTCAAATGTGCCGAATCCTGTAACAGATACCTTTTCACCGTTTTCAAGAGTTTCCTGAATAACAGCAACTGTAGCGTCAAGAACAGCAGCGGCATCTTTTTTTGTGCAGTTCATTTTATCTGCGATTGAAGTGATAAGTTCAGTTTTAGTCATTGTAATTTTCCTCCGAATTAATAATATGTTTAGCCTTGTCCCAGTAGACATCAATTTCTTCTATTGAAAGATTTTTCATATCGGTGTTGTCCGAAACAATAAGTTTTTCGGTAACAGAGAAACGCCTTATAAATTTATCGGTAGAGGCTTTAAGTGCAAGTTCCGCATCTATTCCGAGATGACGTGCCGCATTTACGCACGAAAACAACAGGTCACCTATTTCCTCTTCAATATGCTTTGTATCACCTTTTGCAACAGCTTCATCAAATTCAGCCTTTTCGGCGGAAATACAGGCTATTGCGTCGTCGGCACATCTGAAGTCCATACCGGCACGCATGGCTCTTTTGCCGACTTTCTGAGCTCTCATAAGTGCGGGAAGAGATTTCGCAACGCTTTCAAGAGTGTCTGTATAGGTTTTCTGACCTTTTGTCTCCATTTTGATAGCGTCCCAGTTTTTCAGAACCTCGCCTGTCGAATCAACTGTAACTTCACCGAAAACATGGGGGTGACGTACAATAAGCTTGTGACATATTTCGTCACATACGTCATCAAAATTAAAGGAGCTGTTTTCCTCCTCTATTCTGCAATGAAACACAACCTGAAGAAGAACGTCGCCGAGTTCTTCACGGAGCAGGTCAGTATCTTTGAGGTCAATAGCCTCGATAGCCTCGCAGGTTTCCTCGATAAAATCACTTTTAATTGATTCGTGTGTTTGTTCCCTGTCCCACGGACAGCCACCCTCTCCACGCAGAAGACGGACAATATCAATCAAATCATCAATAGAATAATGCTTTTTCTGCTGAAAATCAACCATAGAAAAAACCCTCCTTAAAGACGGACTAAATAATATAATACCTTAAAATCCTTTAAAATGCAATATATTTTTGCATTTTTGGCGATATAGCTTAATAAAATCTTATTAAACAATGTGTTTTGTAAATTTTTACCTGTAAATCAAAACACACGGGCGGATAGTTCCGCCCGATTGATGTTTTATGTTCTGTCAACAAATCCTACTTTTCTGTATACCTTTGAAACTATTCTCTGAGAATATCTCAGTGCTTTTTCAGCACCTTCAGTATAGCATTTTTTCAGATATGCCTTGTCAGCAATAAGTCTTGCAAATTCTGTGCGTACGGGTTCAAGATGGTCTGCCACAGCTTCTCCCACGGCAAGCTTGAAATCGCCGTAGCCCTTTCCTGAAAATTCCGATTCAATGGACTTGAAATCCTTTCCCGTAACACTTGAATAAATAGTCATAAGGTTGTTTATGCCGTCCTTGCCCTCACGGTAGCACACTTCTGTGTCGCTGTCAGTCACGGCACGTTTAAACTTTCTTATAATAGTGTCCTTGTCGTCGAGAATGAGAATAACGGCATTAGGATTTTCGTCGGATTTTGACATTTTCTTTGTCGGGTCCTGAAGCGACATTACCTTTGCACCGATTTCTGCAATATACGGCTCGGGGAGTGTAAAGAAGTCGCCGTATCTCTGATTGAAACGCTGTGCAATGTTTCTTGCGAGTTCAAGATGCTGTTTCTGGTCAACGCCTACTGGAACGAGGTCGGCATTATATGCGAGGATATCAGCTGCCATGAGTACAGGATAAGTAAAAAGTCCTGAGTTTACGTCATCAGCGTGTTTTTTGCTTTTATCTTTGAACTGCGTCATACGTGAGAGTTCACCGAACTGTGTGTTACAGCCAAGAATCCAGCTTAATTCCGCATGGGTTTTTACATGGCTCTGTATAAAGAGTATGGATTTTTCCACATCAATTCCGCACGCCATAAGAAGTGCGTAAGAGTTCATAGTGTTCTGTCTGAGTTTTACGGGGTCTTGTTTTACGGTGATTGCGTGCATATCGACAACGCAGTAGATACAGTTATATTCGTCCTGAAGAGG
This sequence comes from uncultured Ruminococcus sp., assembly GCA_947177755.1. GTDB lineage: Bacteria > Bacillota > Clostridia > Oscillospirales > Ruminococcaceae > Ruminococcus. Next base: position 9,927 of record CAMWVV010000026.1, read on the forward strand.
TCCCCAGTTTCTTACCGCACCTATATAGTTGCCGAGAGTAAAAGTACCTGTTGGCTGGATACCGCTGAAAATCAGCTTTTTATCTTCCATTTAGAAAAACATCTCCTTATTTTGCATTGCGTGCTGCTGCGTCGTCCTTGAGCTGACAGCTTCTGAGTTCGTTAAGGACACGCTGATAAAGTACATAGAATGTACGAAGTTCAGGCTCTGTTTCGGGAATTATACCTGGTTTAATTTCTGTCTTGTAAACAGCGTTCTTTGTGAGCAGGAAAATGTTATGGGTTTTTCCTTTAGGCAGGTCATATGACTTTGTTTTCTGACATCTCGGAAGGAGCTGGTTTGCATTGACAACGAGAGTGTGAGTAGCCTGAACGAGATTTCTGTATTTCTGTGAAGCACCTGTATATTCTCCGCCGTTGTTGAAGTAGAGGTTAGCCGCACCGTTGACAAAGCATACCATTGTGGTAAGGACTGTCGGGGACATCGGAATGTCGATAACGACACCGAAAATTTCATTTTTCTTTAAGTTTGCGTTGAAGAAACGTGCTGGGAAGTTGATAGCCTGACCTCTTGTCATGAGGTACTTCTGGGTTACGGCATATCTTTCAGTCATTTTGTTTGGCATAATAATATTCCTTTCATTTATAAATTATTTTAAGATATAATCAGTTTAACCGAGTATATCCTTAGTCATTCTTGCGAGTATTTCCATACCGTTCCGAATCTGTTCGTCTGTGGGTGTTGAGTAGTTCAGACGGAATGAATGGCTTTTTTCGTTTTCGTCGATACTGAACGAATTTCCCGGAACAACGGCAATTTTGTATTCCTGAATGGCTTTTTTGCAGAAATCATTCATATCGCAGTCGTCGGGGAGCGTACACCACACGAAAAGTCCGCCCTGTGGTCTGATATATGAAATTTTTTCAGAAAATCCATTATCAATGTAAGAACACATCAAATCACATTTCTTTCTGTAGATTTCACGCAGACCCGAAAAATGTTCGTCAAGGTTAACGGAGGTCATGAAACGGTGTGCAACAACCTGAGCCCATATATTTGAGTGAACGTCTGAAACCTGTTTGCACACAACGATTTTCTGAATAATCGGAGCAGGTGCAGAAACAAAGCCTGTTCTGAAACCCGATGAAAGAATTTTTGAAAACGTGCTTGAATAGATAACACGTCCTTCTGTGTCGAGGCTTTTTATTGTCGGAACGTTTTCACCTGCAAAGCGTAATTCACCGTATGGGTCGTCCTCAAGAATGATAAAATCATACTTGCAGGCGAGTTCATATACGGCTTTTCTCTTTTCAAGTGACATCGTTCTGCCCGTCGGGTTCTGGAAATTCGGGATAACATAGAGCATTTTAACGTTTTTCTGAGTTTTCAGGGCATTTTCAAGTTTCTCAAGATTAATACCGTCATCGTCCATGTCAACACCGTAAAGATTTACGTTATATGAACGGAAAGCATTGAGTGAACCTATAAAGCACGGCGATTCACAAAGAAGCGTATCGCCCTCATTCAGAAGCACTTTACATGAAAGCTCGTTAGCCTGCTGACCGCCCGACGTTACAATAACATCATCGAAATCTGAATTATAGCAGTTTTTTGACACAAGCCACTGTTTCAGAAAATCACGAAGAGGTGTATAGCCCTCTGTGATGTTATACTGCAAAGCAAGAACAGGGTCATCTCTCAGAAGTTCGGCAGAGATTTCGGCGATTCTTTCAGTCGGAAAAGCCTCCGGAGCGGGATTGCCTGCCGCAAAGGAGATTACACCGGGGACTGATGTGAATTTGAGAATTTCTCTGATAGCAGAAGCCTGAAGCTTGGTGACTTTATCAGAAAATTTATAGTTCATTTTTAAAACCAGCCTTTCAGTTTATGTCATTTATGTGAATTTGGAAGCTGAAAACATCTTATTTTATATTATACCACATATTTTCTGATTCTGCAACATATATTTTTGTGAAAACAAGAAAATCAGACTATAATTTTCTTACTGACTGTAATTGTAAAGGGTGATTTTTTGAAAAAACAGAATTTTCTTAAAGGTTCGCTTATACTTATGCTTTCCGCAGCTGCCGCCAAAGCACTGGGAGCATTGTTTAAAATACCGCTTACTAATCTGCTCGGCGGTGTCGGAATGAGTTATTTTAGTTGTGCATACAGTCTTTTTATGCCTGTCTACGCACTTACGGTTACGGGTCTTTCTTCTGCCGTCGCACGAATGACCGCACAGAGTATTGCTCTCGGAATGTATAAGAATGCAAAAAAAGTACGGAGTACGGCATTGATTCTGTTTTCTGCTGTCGGACTTGTCGGGAGTGCGGTGACATTTCTGCTGTCCAAGTCTTTCAGTGTGTATTCTGCCGGAAGCACGGAAGCGTCGTTGGCGGTTGCCATGATAGCCCCGTCTGTATTTTTCGGCTGTATAATGTCGGTGGAACGTGGATATTACGAAGGTATGAGTAATATGTACCCTACGGCTGTTTCGCAGGTTATAGAGGGTGTTGTAAAAGTAACCGCAGGACTGTTTCTGTGCGGATACGTAACACGGCACAGCAGTGAAATAATGGTTTATTTTCCCGAAATTACCGATACAAGAGCAATTGCAGCCGCCGCAGGCATACTCGGAGTTACTTTGTCGTCTGTCGGAGCAACGCTGTTTTTCGGGATTATGAGAATTTTCGGAAAAAATATTCTTTCCGACGGAGAAAATACCGTCATGAAACGCAGGGAAATTGCACATGAACTTGCTGTCAATGCTGTTCCGACGGGAATAAGTGCAGTAGTTACAAATCTTACCGCACTTATAGATATGTGGACTGTTATCGGGTGTATATCGCATTTCGGGAGCAGGGTAAATATTCCCGACGGAATTTCAGAAAAAGAAATGCCCGATTTTGTTTACGGCTCGTTTGCAGGTATTGCACTTACTGTATTTAACCTTGTACCGTCCGTTACTAATATGCTCGGCAAAGGTGTTCTGCCATGTATTACGGAGGCATGGGAAAGCAGGAATATAAAATCTCTTTCGGAAAACAGTATGCAGGCGCTGCTTGCGTCTGCTGTAATTGCAGTACCGTCAGCTTTCGGAATAGCCGTACTTGCCCCCGAAATACTTGGTTTTCTTTTTCCGAAACAGACAGACGAAACGGCTGTTTGTATAAATGCCCTGAGACTTCTGATGCCCGGAATGGTCTGCCTTTGCGTATCGTTTCCGCTTTTCAGTATGTTGCAGGCTATCGGGAAAGCGGCTCTGCCAATGAAAATAATGATTCTCGGAACGATGATAAAGCTTATCGGAAACATTATTCTGATACCGTTGATAAGTGTTGACGGTGCGGCGGTTTCAACGTCCTTGTGCTATGCGGTAATACTTGCCGTATCGCTGAAACTTTATATAAAACATTCGGGTATAAGTCTTGAAATAAAATCATTTGCGGGGGTTGTCTATGCAGGAGCGATGTGTGCAGGTTCGGCATATCTTGTTTCGGGGATTACACAGCGACTGGGTATGAGCGGATTAGGTGTACTTGCTTTGTCGGTTGCAGTCGGCGGAATAATTTACATAGCGGTGCTTGCCGTATGCGGTTCATATATCCGTCGTAATGTAAAACCCGTCTTTGAATAAAAATTCCCACACCCATAAGACGAATACGGATATAGAAGTAATGCCCGAAAGTAGTTTTTTGAACTGCTTTCGGGCTTATTTTAATTATTGATTTATTTGCATAAATCAGAATTTTTATCTCATATTCAGACGATTACGTATAGATTTATCTATTACGGGATAAAATTTTTCTGTTGGAATATCATTTATATTCAGCTTTCCATGCTTTCGCTGTTCATTCCATTTTCTTACATTGATTGTCATATCACTGATACGATATATACCATTATCCAGAAACTCTCTTAACGCCGTCCCTTTTAATCCTATTTGAATCGCTGCACGTTGTATTGCTTTTCCGCTGATATTTCTGTCCGTATCCCACTGACAATATACTGCCGTTTTTCCAAATGCTTTTTCCCATTCCGAGCCACTGTAACCGACTGCATCGGGAGATGTGAGTATTGCTTGTGATAGTAATCTGTCAAATATTTCTCGATATATATCTAAAGCCAATATATATTTTTGATTTTTCTTTGTTCCCCAATTTGAACGATGCATCATCCATAAAAAAGATGGTTTTATCCACGTCATTCGGTTAACATTAAAATTATCTCCAAATGTCTGCAATTTGATTGCCTCTTCAGCAATTGATTGGTTATATGCTTGATATATACGTATACAATGTTTATTGTATTGTGCATACACTTCCTTAATATATTCCATATAATCTCCTTTAAATTCCGATTTGTATTATTAAAATTATACATCAATAGTAGTTATATGTCAATAGAAATGCCATAGCATTTTTGACTTAATATCAGCAATGCTATGGCTAAAAATTTCTATATGATTATTACACTTAAAGACATGGGAGAAGAATTTTTTCGGTAGTATTATTATTTGAGAACTGAATCGTCTGTGCTTATATTTTCCGCACTTACGGGTGCAAGTATAACTTCTGATTTATTTGTTTCATTGTCAAGGGTAGGGAAGAAACCGACTGTAAATGAATCTGTTCCTTCGGGAATTATAAATCCGCCTGCAAGGAAACCTGTAAATTCGCCGTTTGCCGGAATTGTAATATAGTCGTCGTTACATTTCGGGAAGTTTCTTAAAGCGTATATTTTTGTACGCACATCAGATGAAATTTCTTTGCTGTCGTCGAGAGCCACAAAGAAATTATTCAGTGAACTTATTTCATATTCAATATCAGTCTTGTTTTTTATTGTAACATTGATATACATATAATCATTCCCTGTCTGGTCATCATGCACTTTTACAGCGGAATTAAGGGTGAAAGCAGTGCTGTTTACTTCTATTTCCTGTCCGAAATCCGAATTTGTCTTATTTGCGCCTCCTGAATATTTGGTGGGTTCTTCCTGTACGGGCTGATTGGGGTCAATGTACGAAATATCCGCATTTGGATTTGAATTACCAGTAGTTTTATCTGAGCAGGAAAAAGCCGACACGGCAGCAAGTGACATTGCAAGAATAACTGCAACAACTTTTAACTTTTTCATATCTAATCCTCCGTTTTTATGATTTTCTGAATTATGCTGATATAATTTTTTCATGTATGTTCATAGTATAACACATAATAATAGATATTGTCAAGAAAAAAATAAACAGCCTCTTTTAAAGAGACTGTTTATTTCTTCACGTTATGTAAAATTATTCTGCAACAGGAGCAGCAACAGGGCAAACGCCTGCACAAGCACCACATTCCACGCAAGTGTCTGCGTCGATAACATACTTGCCGTCGCCTTCTGAAATAGCGTCAACAGGGCATTCGCCTGCACAAGCACCACAGCTGATGCAATCGTCATTGATAATATATGCCATAATAAAGCACCTCCGTAAATTTTGATATTTATATTCTATCATATTGACGGAAAAAAATCAATACTTTTTTTGTTAGACTTAACTTACATATTTTATGAAAATCAGCATATAATATAATTTTTATTCTTTTTTTGCGGAACACATGAGTAATCCCGAAATTGCCCAGAATATCGGAGAAAACGTTATGTTGCTGCAACCGATAAAGAATATAACGATACCACATATAAACATCATAAACGTACAGATATTTATATCAGACGGAGATTTTTTTATTTTTCTGAAACCGCTGACCATTACTGAGCCGAGAACCAGAATAAGTGCGATTAATGACGGAATACCTCTTGTTGCGGCGGTGTAAAGATATTCATTGTATACCTTGTCGAAAGTTCCACGGTTAGCGGCAATAATTGTGCTTATATCAGAAGTTTCGGGGTCAAGACCGCCGTTTGTGTAAAGCTGAGGATAGACAAGCTGGTCAGGACCTGTGCCGACAAGGGGATATTTCCTGATTATATCGCAAGTTGTGTTATTGAGATATTTGTAAACTTCCATTGTATCGGATATATCAAGTTTATCGTTGTCATAATCACCGCTTGCAGAAAGCCTTATGTAAGAATCAGCCCACCAAAGTGTGTAGCCGTCATAGAGCTTGTATGATGATATTTCCCCGACAAGTCCTGCATTTACGATAATTACAGAAACAATTGCAGGAATTACCGCTGAAAGCAGTGAAACAAGCCTTATTTTAGGGGACTTTGAAATAAATACCGCAATCACCGCTAAAATTATACCTGAAATAATTCCGGCTATTCCCATAAGTGAGTATGTGAACATCATCACAAAAGAGAACAGGCAGGAACTTACAATACAAAAAATGCGTTTCTTTTTGTTATCTGTTGTTACACCCATTACAAGTGAAGCTGTAAGTGAAAGGCTCAGAACCATTGCGAGAAAAATCGGTGACTGTGCCAGACCGCTTGCCGCATTGGCTTTTATTTTCAGAAAAACAAAGCGGTAATGGCTTAGTCCTCCGTTGAATATCTGAATCAGTGCAACAACAGAGTGAAGAAGTCCCGACGCTATAACGGAGTTTATTACTATATTTACCGTCTTTTCACGCTTTACGGACATTGCCGTTATAAAAAATCCGAAATAGAATATTATAGCAAGAAGTCCTTCACCACGTCCCGAAAAACCATAAAATGAAGTGCTTACGGAATAGGAATTTATAAGTGAAACAATTCCCCATATAATCATTGCACTAAATGCACAGACGGGAAAAATTTTTTTGCGGTCTATGTATTTTTTCATTATTCCGATTAAGGCAAGCACCATACATATTACACCCGAAATGGCAAGTCCGCCCGATACTATGGAATAGGAAAATTTTTTGGCAAATTCAGGTATGACCGCAAAAACTGCCGTTGTGAAGTAGGAAGCCGAAAGACCGAATGTGGCAAGCTGAGAATATTTTTCTTCGGTCATATTGAGAATAAAATTTGATTTTTCCGTAGTATTGAATAATTGTTTTGACATTATGAAAACCTTTCATTTAATTATTTTTCTGAAATTGTTATTGTATAGCTTTCGCCGTCCTGTTCGCCTACGGTTATTTTAATCTTCGGGTCAACAGACTGATTGCCGTCTGAATCATACCAGTTGAATCCTGAAATACTGCTGTCAATTACATCACCCGTATGATAAAGATTATCAGTGTCGGTATCGTCGATAATTCTCACAAAACGCTTTCCCTCGTCGTTGTTTGTGGCGGTATTTTCACCGCTTGCGTATTTCCAGTATTTCCAGCCGTAATTGTCATTTATCTCACCGTTTACATGAAGTACACGTATACCGCTTCCCGTTGATTTCCACCAGAAATCCTTTTTAAGAGAACTGTTGTTTATATCAAGGGTAGTGTATTCTATTACAAAAAATTCCGAATAATAATTATCTTCAAGTTTTCCGTACGGAATTATAACACAGTTTCCGTTTTCGGTCTGAGCGTTTGTAAGTGTGAATGTCTGAGTACCTGTCGAACTGTCATAGACTTCTATCTGACTTCTTCTGAACCAGCCGAGCATAAGTTTTGAAACTGCGGAGAAATCGGAATTAGCTTCGTCCATGAGTTCATAACCTGCCGAACCGTGCAGACCCTCAAAGTCCTTTTCATTTGTATAAAGATAGTAATCGGGCAGACCCATGCAGTGACCTATTTCGTGAAGATAGCTGCTGTTGAAGTTTTTGTAGTCGGTTTTGCTTTCTATCTGAGCATTTCCCACTATTACATGACCCACGGACATACCATCAACTTTTAAATCGTTTGTTCCGCCGTACTGTCCCGCAGCAGGCCACCAGTTTTCCGAACCTGCTTCCGTCGGGACGGATATAAGAGCAGCATCAATTATTTTGTCGCCGTTGCTGTCAAATTGGGTAAAGTCTTCACTGTTTTCAAATGCCTGAAAAACTTCATTTATAAGATTAACATGATATATATCACCCTCATATGCAGACTTGTTTTCTTTTGTTGTATAGCGGAAAACTTTTCCGTCAAGCTTCATACTTCCCTTTGAGGAACGGTTATAGAAAGCGGATATACTTTCAAACGGATAATTTTTATCTTCTGCGTTTTCGTTGCCGAAAGCGATTTTTTCTATTTCTTCAGCAGACGGGTCATACTGATATTTACAGTCGGGAAAATCAACATAGAATATTACCATTTCCGCATTTTCCTGAGAGGGCAAAGAACCGTAGAGGTCTCTGACGGGTGCTTCAATAAATTCAGATGTTACGGCAGTTGTGGAAGAAGTTGTTTCCGAGTTCTGTGCAGAACTTGTTGAAGTGGTTGTTGTGGTGGTTGAAGTTGATGATGAGGTAGTTGTGCTATCATCATCTGACCACTTGTATACAGGGTCACCCGACTTGTTTATTACATATTTACGCATCATAATCAGGTCAAAAACATCAATTTTTCCGTCCTGATTTATATCGGCAGTATGTAAGTATTCAAGTGAATCGTCTGGGTCACTTCCGTCGATTGAATAGTAGCTGTGATTTATGTAATAGGAATTATCGGACGTAAGGGAGAGTTTGTTAAGAATATGCTTTGAAAGAAGGAGCAGGTCGGCAATATTTACCTCGGAATCGTTGTTGAGGTCGCCCATACAGCCTATCTGCTGCCAGCCTGCCATTACAGGAAGTGTTACTGCACATACCGAAACTGAAAGTGCAGCAGAAAGCGATATGAATTTTTTCTTGAATGATTTCTTTTTCATCGTAACATCTCCTTTATATGATATTTATGATTTCGATTATAAAAAATGCGGACGGTTCTGCCGTCCGCATTGCGTTGACTTATTTGGCGTAGTCAGTAACTCTGCTCTCACGGATAAGATTGATTTTAATCTGTCCGGGGTAATCCATTTCAGCTTCAATCTGCTGTGCAATCTGTCTTGCAACGAGTACCATTTTTTCGTCGTTGATGACTTCCGGAACAACCATAATTCTGACTTCACGTCCTGCCTGAACAGCAAAACATTTTTCAACACCGTCATAAGAGGTGCAGATTTCTTCAAGTTTCTGAAGTCGCTTGATATAGCTTTCATAATTTTCACTTCTTGCGGCAGGTCTTGCAGCGGAAATAGCGTCGGCTGCCTGAACAATGCAGGCTATAACTGTTTTCGGTTCGACATCATTGTGATGTGCTTCAACAGCATGAACGATAACAGGGCTTTCGTTGTATTTTTTACAAACGTCAACACCTATCTGAACGTGTGAGCCTTCGATTTCGGAAGTAAGAGCCTTGCCTATGTCGTGGAGAAGTCCTGCACGCCTTGCCATATTTGCGTCTACACCGAGTTCGGAAGCGAGAACTCCGCAGAGTTTAGCAACTTCAATAGAGTGGTCAAGCACGTTCTGTCTGTAACTTGTACGGAATTTAAGTCTGCCGATAAGCTTTATAAGTTCGTGGTTTATACCGTGGACGTTGGTTTCAATAACAGCACGTTCGCCCTCCTGCTTTATACGGTATTCAACTTCACGGCGTGCCTTGTCAACCATTTCTTCAATGCGTGTCGGGTGAATACGTCCGTCGGCAATAAGTTTTTCGAGTGCGATTCTTGCAATTTCACGACGAATCTGGTCAAAGCACGATAAAGTAATAGCTTCAGGAGTGTCGTCTATAATAAGGTCAACGCCGGTAAGGGTTTCGAGTGTGCGGATATTTCTGCCCTCACGTCCTATAATACGTCCCTTCATTTCGTCATTCGGGAGAGGAACAACGGAAACAGCGGTTTCTGAAACCTGGTCTGAGGCAACTTTGGCAATAGCAAGAGAAATATAACTCCTTGCCTTTTCGTGACACTCGTCCTTAACCTGCTGTTCATAGGCAGCTACCTTAACGGCTTTTTCATGTATAAGGTCATCTTCGAGTTTGGAAAGTATGTATTCTTTAGCCTGTTCCTTTGTGAATCCTGAAATTTTTTCTAAAACGTCCATCTGACTTTTTTTGATAATTTCAGCTTCATTGAGCTTTTCGTCAGCAGATTTGATTTTCTGATTGAGAATATCATCTTTCTTTTCAAGGTTATCGTTTTTCTTGTCAAGATTTTCCTCTTTTTGCTGCATACGTCTTTCCTGACGTGACAGCTCTGCTCTGCGTTCCTTGATTTCCTTATCCGCTTCTGTACGGAGCTTATGAATTTCGTCCTTAGCTTCAACCAAAGCACTTTTTTTCTTGTTATCAGCATCTTTTTCAGCGTCCTCAATAATACGCTTTGCCTGTGTTTCAGCTGAACCCATAACGGATTCTGCCTGTTGCTTACGCTGTTCAATACCTGCCTCAACACCTTTTTTGTAAGCTTTGTCTTTGGCGATAAAGTAGCCGACAAATACGCCCACTCCAAGAAAAACGATAATAAGGACAATAGAGAGAGTCAAGTTCATACAGTGCATTACCTCCTTTAATAAAATTAATCAATAATCTTGTATCATAAATCTGATTACTACTTAAAGGCGGTAAATGCCGCATCATTTTATTCATTTGTTAAAATATATTGATTAAGAGCCTAACCATATGATTAAAGCTCGTAAAACATAGCCGAACAAATAAACATTCATATTTGTTCCGTTATCATAATTCAGTAAAGGCGGGGTAAATTCCTTATATCTCTTTACGGAAAGAGCCATCACCTAATGATTTAAAATAAAGCTGCAAATACTGCCTGAAGTAATATTCTGCAAATAAATACAACATAATTATTATATACTTTTTCTTTCCTTATGTCAATAGATTTCTTATGAATAATTACAAAAAGAATTTAATTTTTTTCGTGAACAAAACAGACGGCAGTATAATTATGAATAAACTGTAAATATTTATTTCAGTACTTGACTTTAGGTGTGAAAAAGTTATATACTATTTTTAGCACTCACAGAGTGAGAGTGCTAAAAATATGATTGGGAGATGTTTTTTTATGGAAACAAGACAGTTCAAGGCAGAGTCGAAGAGACTTCTTGAGATGATGATTCATTCAATTTATACGCATAAGGAAATTTTCCTCAGAGAACTTATCTCTAATTCAAGCGACGCTATTGACAAGCTTTATTTCAAGTCGCTTACTGATGATAAGGTAGGTCTTAACAAGGACGATTTCGCTATATGGATTACAGCCGATAAAGATGCACGTACCCTTAAAATTACCGACAACGGTATAGGTATGACCGAAGAAGAACTTGAAAATAATCTTGGTACTATTGCTAACAGCGGTTCGCTTAAATTCAAGAACGAAAACAAGCTTGAAGAAGATAATCAGATTATCGGACAGTTTGGCGTGGGATTCTATTCCGCTTTCATGGTTGCAAAGAAAGTTACTGTGATTTCAAAGGCTTATGGCAGTGACAAGGCTTATAAATGGGAGTCTGAGGGTGTTGACGGCTACACAATTACAGAAGCTGAAAAGGAAAACGCAGGTACTGAAATTATTCTTGAACTTCTTGAAGATACAGATGACGAAAATTACACTGATTTCCTTGACCAGTACAGACTTAAATCACTTGTCAAGAAATATTCCGACTATATTCGTTTTCCCGTTAAGATGGAAATGACACACAGCCGTCCTGTTGAAATGTCCGATGAGGACAAGGAAGCAGGAAAATCCCCCGAATATGAGGAATATATTGAAGTTGAAACACTCAACAGCATGACACCCCTATGGAAGAAAAACAAAACTGAACTCAAGGAAGAAGATTACAAGCATTTCTATACGGAAAAGTTCTATGATTACAGCGAACCCCTCCGTTATGCACATGTAAAGAACGAGGGTAATGCAAATTATAACGCTCTGCTTTATATTCCTGCAAAAGCACCATTCGACTTCTATTCAAAGGAGTACGAAAAGGGCTTACAGCTCTATTCCAACGGCGTTCTTATTATGGACAAGTGTGCCGACCTCTTGCCCGACTATTTCAGCTTTGTCAAGGGTCTTGTTGATTCGGAGGATTTGTCACTTAATATTTCACGTGAAATGCTCCAGCACGACAGACAGCTTAAAGTTATTGCAAAGAGTATTGAAAAGACGATAAGCAGTGAACTTAAAAAGATGCTTAAAAATGACCGTGAAAAATATGAAGAGTTTTGGAAAGCTTTCGGTTTACAGCTTAAATACGGTATTTACAGCGATTACGGCATGAACAAGGAAAAACTTCAGGACTTGCTGATGTTTACTTCCTCAAAGGAAAACAAGCTTGTGACACTTGATGAGTATGTTACGGGTATGCGTGAAGAACAGAAGTTCATTTACTATGCAACAGGTGAAAGCGTTGAAAGAATCGAACAGCTTCCGCAGACAGAACTTGTCAAGGAAAACGGTTTTGAAATTCTCTATCTCACAGACAACATTGACGAGTTTGCAGTAAAGACACTTATAAAATATAAGGACAAGGAGTTCAAGTCTGTTTCAGCTGACGACCTCGGTCTTGAAAATACCGAAAAACAGGAGGAAATCAAGGCTAAGGAAGAAGAAAATGCCGACCTCCTCAAAGAACTTGCAGACGCTCTTGACGGTAAGGTTTCAAAGGTAATACTTTCACAGAGACTTAAGTCGCACCCTGTCTGCCTTACAAGTGAGGGTGAAATTTCCCTTGAAATGGAAAAAGTCCTTAATTCAATGCCGAACGGTCAGAAGATAACAGCCCAGAGAGTTCTTGAAATAAATCCCGAACATGAAATTTTCAACAAGCTTAAATCAATGAAAGATTCCGACGATAAGGAAAAACTCGGCAAGTATGCAAAGCTTCTATATAGTCAGGCACTTCTTATTGAGGGCATGAATATTGAAAATCCCGTTGAATTTTCAAATCTTATATGTGAACTGATGTAATAAATAAAAGTCCGCTGTACATTGCGTACAGCGGATTTTCTTGTTCAGTACATTATATAAAACATTATTACTAATACAATAAGTGTTACAAATCCTGCACCGACAGCACAGAATATTTTCTGATATGGACGTTTTGCAGTTTCCTGAATTTTTTTGATATTGTCAATGTTCTCGCCATTCATAAATGCAGTAATTTCACGATATGTCTGAATATTATGCTGTTTTTTAAAATGTTCAGCTTTGAATGAAAAGAATAAAGTTATAGCATATTCTGCGACCCAGATTATAACTCCGATTACTTCGAGTAATTTAATCAGTGGAACGAATGTCAAAATAATTAGAGCAAAGCATACTGCTAAAATGTTGCTGAGTTTTCTGAATTTGCTGATGTCCTTATCATTGATTTGATTTTTCATTTCCTCCAAATCTCCTTTCACTAAATCGTCAAGAGAGACTTCAAAAACTTCGCTGAGAAGAAGCAGACTTTTTATGTCAGGATAATTTTTATCATTTTCCCAGTTCGATATTGTCTGACGTGATACGAATATACGTTCTGCTAACTGTTCCTGAGATAAACTGATATTGTTTCGATATTTTTTAATCTGTTTTCCGAGTTCCATTTTTATTCCTCCTGCAATTTGATTATATATGAGACAGGAAAATTTTTCAATCAAAAGTATTTGACAAATGCCGATTTTTTGATGTAAAAAGTATTTTACATACGAGAAATCAGACAGAATATAATTTAATTAAATTATTTACAGTGAATAAGATAATAAAAAATCTCCTTGCTTTGAAAGCAAGGAGACTGGTGCGAGTAATGGGACTTGAACCCATACGTCCTTCGACACACGCCCCTCAAAC
>CAMWVV010000027.1 GCA_947177755.1 uncultured Ruminococcus sp.
GCTCGCCTCTCTCTATCCTTCTTTAGATTAATTTTCATTGTGTCAATACACTACTGCAATCACGGAAAGCTTCATTTTCGATACTTATCACGCTATCGGGTATAGTTACCTCTGTTACATTATCTTTTGGATTATATTTTATAAATACGCTGTCTTTTATTTCAAATCCATTTATCTTATAAAAGATTTCTCGATACGTAGGTTCGAGTTCTCTAAAATCAAGTGCCATTTTTCTAAAATCAAGTGCCATTTCTCTCCAATTAAGTTCGATTTCTCGCCAATTAAGTTCGGTTTCTCTCTCATTAAGTGCGGATTCTCTCCAACTATTAAATGTTTCTTCTGATGTTTCTTCTAAATAAAATTCGGCTAATTTTTTTTTTATTTGAATATTTTTTGGAAAAACCCCCTCAATTTTTTCTTCGAGGTGTTCAGGAACGAATGCAGTTTCCAGGCTTTTGCAAAGATGAAAAGCCCACTCTCCTATACTTTCAATACTGTCAGGAATGATAATGCTTGTAAGACTTTTGCAACCGTAAAAAGATTCATCTCCGATACTTGTCACGCTGTTAGGAATAATTACTTTTTTTAGATTTTCACATTCCGCAAATGCACGCTCTTTAATAGCTTTTATGCCATCAGGTATAGTTATTTCTGTTACGCCGTTTTCTTCTGTGTAGTTTGAAAGTACATCGTTTTCAATTTCAAATCCCATAATATTAATCTCCTTGTTATTTTGTAAGTGCTGTTTATTTAATTCTGCATAGTTTTATTGTACAACAAATTATGAATTTTGTCAATAAGACAGTGAGATTGATTAGTTTTTAATTTTAAATAAAATTTGTGGTTTTTGATGTTCTCAAATAGTTGCTGTAATTGGATTGACATTTATCTTGCATTATGGTAAAATTATGAATGTACTATAAAAAACAAATATTTCGGGTTATATTGATATAAATATTTAAGAAAAGAGGAATAATTTTGGCAAACGAAAAAATAAGAAATTTCTGTATTATTGCCCATATAGACCACGGAAAGTCAACTCTTGCCGACCGCATTCTTGAAAAGACGGAAACTGTTGCTATTCGTGATATGGAGGAACAGCTTCTTGACAATATGGATATTGAGCGTGAAAGAGGTATAACAATAAAAGCCCGTGCCGTTCGTCTTAAATATAAAGCACAGGACGGCGAAGACTATATTTTCAATCTTATTGATACCCCTGGTCATGTTGACTTCAATTATGAGGTTTCACGTTCTCTTGCAGCCTGTGAGGGTGCGATACTTGTCGTTGATGCATCACAGGGCATAGAGGCACAGACCCTTGCAAACACCTATCTTGCGATTGAGCATGACCTTGAAGTAGTTCCTGTTGTAAATAAAATTGACCTGCCGTCCGCCGACCCCGAGAGAGTTTGCAGTGAGGTTGAGAACGTAATAGGCATACCTGCTATGGACGCACCGAGAATTTCCGCTAAAATGGGTACTAATATAGAAGAGGTACTGGAAAAAATAGTAACGGATATTCCCGCACCAAAGGGTGATACGGAAAAACCGCTTAAAGCACTCATTTTTGACAGCTATTATGATTCGTACAAGGGCGTAATTATTTATGTAAGAATCAAAGAGGGCAGAGTAAAAGTGGGCGATAATATTCGTCTTATGGCAACGGGTGCTGTGTTCAATGTAGTTGAAGCAGGATTCATGGACGCTTCAAACCTTGTCAACAAAGGCAGTCTTGAGGCGGGAGAAGTTGGCTATATTTCGGCATCAATAAAGAGTATCGGCGATACTCGGGTAGGCGATACCGTTACAAATAATGACAATCCATGCGACGAGGCACTTGACGGCTACAGAAAAGTGAATCCTATGGTTTTTTCGGGTATCTATCCGTCAGACGGTGCAAAATACGGCGATTTGCGTGAAGCACTTGAAAAATTACAGCTTAATGATGCGTCGCTTTCTTTTGAACCTGAAACGTCCGTTGCACTTGGCTTTGGTTTCAGATGCGGTTTTCTCGGACTTCTCCACATGGAAATTATTCAGGAACGCCTCGAACGTGAATATAATCTTGACCTTATAACAACCGCACCGTCTGTTATATATAAGGTCACGCTGACAAGCGGTGAGGTGCAGTATATAGACAATCCCACGAATTACCCCGACCCTGCACTTATTCAGACAGCGGAAGAGCCTATGGTAAAGGCTGATATTCTTACACCGTCGGAATTTGTCGGAAATATCATGGAACTCTGTCAAGACAGACGTGGAATATTTAAAGATATGCAGTATCTCGACGATACCCGTGTAAATCTTCACTATGAACTTCCCCTTAATGAAATAGTATATGACTTCTTTGATGTTCTCAAGTCACGCACAAGGGGTTATGCTTCTTTTGACTATGAAATGCTCGGATATGTTCCGTCTAAACTCGTCAAGCTGGATATTCTCCTTAACGGCGATATTGTGGACGCACTTTCATTTATCATTCATACCGACAAGGCTTACGGCAGAGCAAGAAAAATTGCCGAAAAACTCAAGGAAAATATTCCGAGACAGCTTTTTGAAGTTCCGATACAGGCGGCAATAGGCGGAAAGGTTATCGCCCGTGAAACAGTCAAGGCTATGAGAAAAGATGTTCTGGCGAAGTGTTACGGCGGTGACATAACACGTAAAAAGAAACTTCTTGAAAAGCAGAAAGAGGGTAAAAAACGTATGCGTCAGCTCGGAACGGTAGAAGTTCCGCAGGAAGCTTTCATGAGTGTACTGAAGCTGGATTCATAAGGAAATATTAAAATGATTTATTATATTATTCTGACATTTACTTTTGTTATATTTATAATGGACATTTTGGTTGTTATTACTTCAGATACCCGCAATGCAGGAAAGTTTATACGCCTTATGAGATACATGGCTTACAGCTTAACTCCGTCAATGTATGTTATAATGATTTTACTGGTTATTGTAATTTCAAAATGTTTTCACGCCTATGATTTATTGACAATTATTCTGGTACTGATGTTGGTGCTTGGTTGCTGTATAGCATATGCTGAAAAATTCTTCACACAGAAAAAAGCCAAAAAGTCCGATAAAAAGCGTGTACGTGCAGAAAAGCGTGCAGTTTGCGTAAAATCGGTATATGCGGAGGAACTTACACCCCTTGCGGAAAAGAAAGGATAAAAAAATATGAGTATATATACTTGTCCACATTGTAAAGAAAAAACGTTCAATCCGTTCACAAAGGCTATAGCAGGGCAGATGAACTCAAAGGGCAGAGAGTGCAAAAACTGCGGTACACGCTGTGTAAACGGCAAGGGTGCTACTGTTTTCAATGCTATATATAGCCTGATAGCTATTGTCGGGGTAGTATATACCTACCTGCACCCTGAAAATTTTGCAGTAGGTGATGTGAACTATGAAATATTCGTAGTTGCCGGAATTATTATATCAATGTTTTTAGTGCCACGACTTGTCAACGCTTTCTGTTTCCGAATGGAAGAATCAATCAGGCTTAATTATTAATGGATACGCTCGGAATTTATATTCATGTTCCTTTCTGTGTGAAGAAATGTTCATACTGTGATTTTTACTCCGTATCGTATGAAAAAGACGTTTCTGAAAAATACGTTGACGCTGTAATCCGTAATCTGCGGTATTATTCCGACAAAAAACGGATTACGGATACTGTTTATTTCGGTGGTGGGACACCCTCGCTGTTGTCTGCCCGACAGATAAAACTTATACTTGATGAAATAAACAATAGTTTTAATCTGTCCGCAGACACTGAAATCACCCTTGAAACAAATCCGAATACAGTTGATTTTGAAAAACTTTGTGAACTGCGTAAAACAGGTATAAACAGACTTTCAGTCGGAGTGCAGTCTATGATTGACAGTGAGCTTGCTTTTCTCGGACGTATTCAAACTGCTGAACGTGCGGAAAAGACAGTTTATGAGGCATATAAGGCAGGTTTTGAAAATATTTCCTGTGATGTGATGATTGCACTTCCCGAACAGTCGGCGGAAAGTCTGCAGTATACTCTTGACCGAGTAACAGATATGCCGATAAAGCACGTTTCGGCTTATATTCTGAAAACAGAACAGGGTACACCTTTTGACTGTGACGAGATAAAAAACAGTCTGCCCGATGATGACACAGTAGCCGAAATTTATCTTGAAATGGTACGGATTCTTGAAAGTAAGGGTTTTGAACAGTACGAAGTGTCAAACTTTGCGGAAAAAGGTTTTGAAAGCCGTCACAACTGCCGTTACTGGAAATGTTACGACTATATCGGCATAGGACCTTCCGCACATTCATGCAATAACGGAAAACGTTTTGCAGTGGGCAGAAATCTTCACGGCTTTATTGATAGTGATATTCAGAAAATTGAAATAACAGACGAAAATCCGTGTGGTTTTGAGGAATATGCCATGCTTCGTCTCAGGTTGAAAGAGGGTCTTGACCTTGAAAGCGTTCCCGAACAAAGAGATATGATAATAAAAAAAATTCCCGCACTTATAAAGTCGGGATATATAAACTATGACGGTAAATATATTTCACTGACACCGAAAGGTTTTCTGATGTCAAATGCTGTTATAGAATATCTTATATTTTAACTATTCAAGGAGTTCCTTGCGCATTTGTGTGAGGAGCTTTTTTTCACGCCTTGATACCTGCACCTGTGTCATGTTCAGTGCCTTTGCGGTTTTAGACTGCGTAAAATTCCTGAAATACCGCAGTTCAAGCAATATACGGTCTTTTGTTTCAAGCTTTGCCATAATCTGACGGAGTGCGAGCAGGTCAACAATTGCTTCGTCGGGCGCTTCTGACGGTATGTCAATCTGACCCTCGTCGTCGTCAGATGCAGTAAGCGACAATAACGGTTGACTTACACAAAGAGCCTCAGAAACATTTTCTTCCGTTTCTCCCGAAATCGCTGAAAGTTCGCTGATAGTCGGCTCTCGGCACTCACGGTGACGGAAATCTTCACATATTTTCTGTAAACGCATTGAAAGCTCTTTCAGGCTGCGGCTTACCTTTATAGTTCCGCCATCACGGAAAAGTCTTTTTATTTCTCCGAGAATTACGGGAACGGCATATGTAGAGAACTTCACGCCCCTTTCGGTATCAAAGGCTTTAACGGCTTTTAAAAGTCCGATACAGCCAGCGGAATATAGTTCTTCATAGTCAATGCCACGCCCTCTGAATTTATTCGCACAAAGGTGGACAAGACCCAGATTTTCTTCCGCAACGGGTTTTTTTACATCAGTATCCATGAGCGGTGAGCCTCTTGCGCATAGTAACTGTAGTTCCCTTGTTTACCTGACTTTTTACCGTAAGCTTATCCATAAACGACTCCATGACAGAAAAACCCAGTCCCGAGCGTTCTTCTTCGGGAGCGGTTGTGAAAAGAGGTTCCATAGCTTTCTTTATGTCGGGTATTCCACAGCCCTTGTCTCTTATTTTTATGTATATTTCTCTTTGTGGCAGAAGTCTGACGGTAATTTCTATATTTCCTTTTTTCCGTCTGTACCCGTGAACAACCGCATTTGTTACAGCCTCTGAAACTGCCGTGCGTATGTCGGAGAGTTCTTCAACGGTCGGGTCTGCCTGCGTCAGAAAAGATGACACAACCGCTCTCGCCGTACTTTCGTTTACGGAAAGCGACGGCATTATAAATTTTATTTCGTTTAATATTTCCATTTTTTCCTCCGTTATTCATGTTATTTTTACGATTCTTTCCATTCCTGCAAGCCTGAGAACACGTCTTATATACGGCTGAGGGTCACGCACCTCAAGATTCCCCCCACATTCACGCATCAGTCTGCTTCTGCCCATTATCAGACCTATTCCCGAACTGTCCATAAAGGTTATATTACTGAAGTCCATTGTAAGCTCGGACGGCTGGACGGTTATTATATATTTGTCAAGCTGTGAACGTATTTCCTTTGCATTGTGGTGGTCTATTTCACCGCTTAGAACAGCTACAGCGTGTCCGTTTGCGGATTTTATATCAATTTTCATTTTCATTCCTCCTTTACAATATTATACTATACGGCAGTGTCAGTTTCTGTCGGAACAGGTAACGCCCTGCAAATTTTTTCTATAATGAAAAATTGATGAAAAATCTTGAAAAAAGTCTTTTACAATGATATAATTAGAAAAATAATATTTATCGGAAAGGTGAAAAAATGGCTAAACAATTCTGGAAAGGCAGTGCTTTGCTTGCCCCTGTACCTGCGGCACTCGTTACCTGCGGTACAATGGAAAAGCCGAATGTTTTAACAATCGGCTGGACGGGCATATGTTGTACAAAACCGCCCATGACATATATTTCCGTAAGACCTGAGAGATTCTCCCACGATATTATCATGGATTCGGGGGAGTTTGTTATAAATCTTACAACTTCTGCAATGGTAAGACAAACGGATTTCTGCGGAGTAAAGAGCGGACGTGATATAAATAAACTGGAAAAATGCTGTTTTCATACTTTACCATCACAAAAGGTAAGTGTTCCGCTTATTGAAGAATGTCCAGTATCGCTTGAATGCAGGGTCATGGAGACAAAACTTCTCGGCAGTCATACAATGTTTCTTGCTGAGATAGTCGGTGTTGATGTTGACGAAAAATATATTGACAGTAAAGGAAAACTCAATTTACAGCAGTGCGGACTTGCTGCCTATGCACACGGGGAGTATTTCGCTCTTGGTCGTAAACTCGGTGATTTCGGCTATTCAGTCCGCAAAAAGAAAAAAAACAGAAAATAATTCATGTTGACATATCCTCTATAAATTTTCTTAGTTCTTCGTCTGTTTCCATTACAATACCGTCTGCCAGTTCTTCACGGTCATAGTCGGAAAGCATTGATACATCATAGTCTATAATTTTGTACGGCTTATCGCCTGTGCCACGGAATACCCCTATTTTTCCGTTGTATTCACGGACTATACATTCAGGCTGGACTATTTCGGGAACGTTTACGGCAAATTTTGTCTGTATCTTGTTATGACGGACAGTCTGTGCAAGTGTACATATGACCATAAATCCCGAAACTGTAACCGCTGTGAATATGGTAAAAAATATTTTACGGTTGATGATTTTTTTCATAAATATCACTCCCTTGCTGAATTTACTGTGAATATTATTGGCGGTTTTTGCTATATTATACAAATTGATGTTTTTTTTTAAGAAAATGCTTAACAACTCAAAGAAAATGTGGTATAATATACAATGTATATTTATATAAATACTGGAAAGGAGCTGTTACCGTCACTGTACGGTGAATCTGAAAAAATGAAGAATAAAAATAATACTGCTCAGCAGGGCGGACAGAAAAATAACCGCCGTAAGAAAAAACAGAGTCTGCCTGTCAGGATTCTGAAAAAACTGATAGCTGTAATTGCAACAACTCTTCTTTCGCTCTTCCTTGTAATGATTATTACAGGAACGATTGTCGCAACTGCACTGACAGTTTACGTACTTGACTTTATGGACGACTCAACAAGCATTACACTTCAGGAGCTTGAATCGGGAAGTGATACCTATTTCTATGGTATTCAGGAAGATGAGGACGGTGACGAAGAAATCGTCATACTCAACAGGGTAAAAACCGACGTTCAGCGTATTCCCGTTTCTATCGACAGAGTACCACAGCACGTCAGAAATGCTTTTGTCTACACGGAGGACGAGCGTTTTTATGTTCACGAGGGCGTTGACTATAAACGTACCTTGTCAGCATTTGTGAATATGTTCCTTCACTTCTACGACACCAATCAGGGTGGTTCTACTATTACCCAGCAGCTTATCAAAAACCTTACAGGTGATACAGAACAGTCGCCGCAGCGTAAAATCCGTGAAATATTTAGAGCAATGCAGTTGGAGAAAACATACACAAAGGACGAAATTCTGGAAGAATATCTGAACTATATCGGTTTCGGCGGTCCTATAAATGGTATACAGCTTGCGTCTATCCGATATTTCGGAAAGAACGTCGAGGAACTGACAGTTCCCGAAGCGGCAGTTTTGGCTGCTATCCCGAAATCTCCCGAGTTCTACGGACCTTTCGTTGAAACTTATGACTATGATGATAATCTTATAATTGACGGTAAGGCAAACAATAAAGAACGTCAGCAGTATGTACTTTATCAGCTTTACAAGAACGGTGCGATTACATTCGACGAATATCAGAAGTATCTGAATACAAAGCTTGTCTATACCGATTCTGAAGAATATCTCCGTCTGCACCCCGAGGACAGAGCGGAGGAACTTGAACAGGAACAGACAGCTTATTCATGGGTTGTTGATGCAATGTACTATGAAGTTGCGGACTTCCTTATGGAAGAATACAATATTGACCAGTCCGAAGCCATAAGGCGTATAAACAAGGGCGGTTATAAGATTTATTCTACCGTTGACGACAATATGCAGAAATATGTCGAAGAAAAATTCCTTGACCTCAGCAACCTTGTAAACGTTGACAGCGTAAGAAGATGGGCGGATATCGACGGTGACGGTGAAAGTGAAGAATATTTACCGCATGTTGCTTTCGTTGCACTCAATTATGACGGTTCTGTAAAGGCACTGGCAGGTGACTGGGGCGAAAAAACAACCTCACTTTCAACAAGCTATGCCGTTCAGGAACGCCGTCAGGTAGGTTCTACAATGAAGCCTATTTCAACATATGCACTTGCTCTTGAAAATGACATTATTCACTGGGGTTCACCATTCCGTGATGAGCCTATCATGAAAGACTCAAACGGTAAACCTTGGCCTACAAACTACGGAAATACCCTCTCTTATGGCACTCACAGCGTTTACTATTTCTTACAGCAGTCATTCAATACAGTTCCCGCACAGCTTTGTCAGACTCTTACTCCTGAAGCTGTATACGAATTTTGTACCGAAAATCTCGGTCTTGAACTTGACGAGGTAGGGGACAAGGCTATTGCTCCGCTTGCTCTCGGTGCTTTGACTTATGGTATCACTCTTGAAAATCTTGTAAATGCTTATCTTCCTTACGGAAACAAGGGGGTTTTCAACGAAGCACATATAGTTACAAGAATTGAAGACAGCAATCAGGAAGTTATTTATGAAAATAACGGAAATCCGCATCAGGCAGTAAGCGACGAAACAGCATGGGTTATGAACAGACTTCTTAAGAATGTAGTTGAAAACGGTACAGGTACAGCCGCAAGGCTCAGCAATAAAGTGGTTGTTGGTAAGACAGGTACAACTGATAACTGGTACGATGAGGCGTTTGTAGGACTTACAAGAGACTTTGTAGCCGGTATTACAGTTGGTTACAAATATAATAATATAAACCTCTGTCTGCCATCAAACTTCAAGTCTGCACAGGTATGGCAGAATATCATAGGCGAATATGCTAATACAATGTTCCCAGATACAGGCGTGGACTTTGACCCTGTTGATTCGGTTGTTGAAGCTCCTATGTGTTCATACAGCGGAATGATTGCAGGACAGTATTGTCCGAAGGGTATTACAGGTTACTGGAAGTCAACAAATAAACCTGTCTGCACAGGCTCTCATTCAGGTTCACTTTCAAACGGCGGAAGCTCGTCGTCAAGTAACAGCTCATCAAACAGCAGTACAAACAACAGCACAGGCAACAATTACAGCAATAATAATTATAATAATAATTATAATTACGACAATACATGGTCAGATAATTCATGGAACAGTGGTAATACATGGTCTGATAATACGTGGTCTTCAGGCGGTGGTGATTACTCAGGCGGTAACGATTACAGCGGCGGCGGTGATTACTCAAGCGGAGGCGATTACTCAGGCGGAGGAGATTACTCAGGCGGAGGTGATTACTCGGGCGGCAGTGATTACTCAGGTGACGGCGGTCTGTGGGGTGCTGGCGACGGCGGTACATGGTAAGCTGACGGATAAAATTACTGATTTATAAAAAAATTATACCGGTTAACTCAGATTAACCGGTATAATTGTAAGGAGAAAAATATGGATAATTCAATAAGACTTTGCTGTCCGTGCCATTTCGGACTGGAAAGCGTTCTGAAATACGAAATAACTAAAATCGGCGGTACTGACCTTAAAGTCAGTGACGGCAAAATAAGCTTTACAGGCGACGAAAATATACTTGCCCGTGCGAATATCTGCCTTTCAACTGCCGAACGTGTTCTTATTGAACTTACAGAGTTCAGGGCAACTACTTTTGAGGAACTTTTTCAGGGTGTGAAAGCCATTGAACTTGAACGCTTTATTAATCCGCAGGACGCTTTTCCCGTTAAGGGCTATTCGCTCAATTCCGCACTTCACAGTGTTCCTGACTGTCAGTCAATAATTAAAAAGGCTGCTGTTGAACGTCTTAAATCAAAGTACCGAATAAGCTGGTTTGAGGAAACAGGTGCAACGGTTCAGATTAAATTCAGCATTCTGAAAGATTTGGTTACAATTTATCTTGACACAAGCGGTGTGGGACTTCACAAGAGAGGTTACAGAAGAAATTCAAATGCCGCTCCGATAAAGGAAACCCTTGCGGCAGGTATTATTGACCTTGCACGTGTGCGACCTGATTCGATAGTCTGCGACCCTTTCTGCGGAAGCGGTACGCTCCTTATTGAAGCAGGACTGAAAGCCCTGAAAATTGCCCCTGGTATAAACAGACGTTTTTCAGCTGAAAAATGGAGCAGTATAGATTCAAAGGTATGGCAGGAAGAAAGAAGCCGTGCTATCGACAGTGTTGACCGTTCTGCACAGTTTCAGGGGATAGGTTTTGATATTGACGATTCTGCTGTTGCACTTACTCTTGATAATGCACACAAAGCAGGAATAAAATCACGTCTGAAAATAGAACAGGCTGATATTTCAAAATTCCGTCAGCCCGATAATTCCGTTGTAATATGTAATCCGCCGTATGGTGAGCGACTTCTTGAAATACGTGAAGCCGAAAATATTTACAAACAAATGGGGAGAGTTTTCGGAAAGGGAAGCGGACAGTCTGATTATATAATTTCACCACATGAAGAATTTGAAAAGTTTTATGGTAAAAATGCAAACAAACGCCGTAAACTCTATAACGGTATGATAAAGTGTCAGCTTTATATGTATTTCTGATATGGACTATTACTTAAAACGGAAAATTCTGCATTTATTTTTTCCTAACCGCTGTCCTGTGTGTCGGGAGATTATAAATGCAGATGACTGCTTTTGTCCTGAATGTACGGACAAACTTAAAATATATAACGGAAGTTCCGAAATAGACGGCGTTGATAAATTCTGTGCTTGCTTTGATTACGACGACAATATAAAGCCTGCCATTTTTCTTTTAAAGGACGGAATATGCGGAAACTCTGCCCATGCGTTCGGTTTATATATTGCAGAAACCATTCAGAATGACGGTATATCACAGAAAACAGATATTATTTTACCTGTCCCGCTTTCCGTGAAATCAATGCGTAAACGTGGATATAATCAGACTGAACTTATAGCGGAAGTAATAAGTGAAAAACTTGACATTCCCGTTTGCTGTGCTGTAAGGAAAATACGTGAAACCGAAGAACAGAAAACACTTGACAGTGACGGAAGAAAGTCTAATCTTAAAAATGCGTTTGAAGTCTGCAATTCTGAAACGGTAAAAGGTAAAAATATTTTATTGATTGATGATGTTTGTACTACAGGCAGTACATTTTCCGAAATTGCTTTTTTGCTGAAAAGAGACGGAGCTGGAAAGATTTTCGGTGCAAGTGTCTGCAAAGCCAATGTAAAAAAATAAAGGGGTGCATATTCTGCACCCTTAATTTATTTTACCGTTTATAACTTCAACAGCCTTGTTGTACTGTTCGTCTATGTTATCGTTTTCGTTTTCAACTTTGTAGTCGGGGGTAATTCCTATACCGTCGTAACATTCGGAAACGGATGTCTTGTATTCGGCAATTGTAAGCACAACTGCACCGCCGTTTGTAAGTTCTGCTGTTGTCTGCATAACGCCCTTGCCGTAAGTCTGACTGCCTATCAGTTCAGCCTTTCCGAAATCTTTGAGTGAGGCTGCAAACAGTTCAGCGGCACTTGCCGTATGACCGTTTACAAGAACAACCATAGGCAGATTTGTTTCAGACTTGTCGGAATTTACTATGGTTTCGGTGTGACCGTCACTGTATTCTGCCGTTGCTATAATTCCTTCGGGAAGCAGGGGGTCAAGACATTTTTCAAGTGAAGTAAGCAGTCCGCCACCGTTTTCACGGACATCAAATATAAAACCCTTTGCACCGTCTTTTTTAAGACTTTCAAGAATGTCAATGAACTGCTGTGAAGTATTCTGTTTAAAACCGCTTATTTTTATATATCCTACGTAATTGTCAAGCATTTCGCCCGTTACTGTCACGATTTCAATCTGACGGCGTGTAAGTGTATAATCCTTATCAACTCCATCACGGCGGACAGTAATAGTTATGTTTTCATTGTCATTTCCCGACATTGCTTCTATTGATTTTTCAAATCCCATTTCAAGAACGTCCGTACCCTCAACCGCAATTATAAAGTCGTCGGGTTTAATTTCGGTTTCACTGACAGGAGAATCAGGCATAATTTCAGCAACTCTTATATATCCGCTTTCGTCTTTTTCAAGAGTAAAACCAAGACCTGTCATTTCACCTGCGTTATCACTTTTTTCGTCAATAAGTTCGTCAGCGGTAAGGTATCTTGAGTATTTGTCGTTAAGCCCCGAAATATAGCCTTTCAGGATACCGTTGTTAATATCATTTTCGTCAATATCACCGTAAAAATTTTTCCTTACGTATGAGTCGAGAGCTTGCAGGGAGGTATATTTTTTATTTACCTCTGCCATTTCTTTAAGTGAGAAAAAATACGTGATTATAAATGTTATCGACGAAGCTATGGCAATCAGACTTATCGCTAAACCAAGACTGATTTTTTTGTTCATTGTTTATCATCGCTTTCTGTATAAAGAAACGGGCAGTTTTTATACTGCCCGTCTGTTTTTTATCGGGTTACATAGTTTTCAGGGTTCTGCTGAACGCCGTTTACACGTACTTCAAAGTGAAGATGTGCACCTGTAGAAAATCCTGTAGAGCCGACAGTGCCTATTACGTCATTCTGCTGAACATAGTCACCTACTGAAACGGAAACAGAGGTCATATGTCCGTAGAGGGTTGAATATGTGCCGTCGTGCTGGATTATGACGTAGTTTCCGTAACCACCGCCACAGCCACAGCTTGAAGTCTTTGCATAGTTGTGAGTACATGAGTTGCTTACATATGTAACTGTACCTGCCTTTGAAGCACATACAGGACTTCCCATTATATCTGCACCGCTGATGTCAATTCCCTTGTGTTGAGTTCCCCAACGTTGTGCAAACGGACTGGTTATGTAAAATGATGTCGGTGTAGGCCATATGAATCCTGATGAGGACGGTTTTGCAACAGTAGTAGTTGTAGTAGTGGTTGTTGCTGTTGTCGTTGTACTTGTCTGAGTATTAGTAGTTGTAGTAGTTGTTGTTGTGGTAGAAGATGTAGTTGCAGAAGTAGTTGTCTGTACGGTATCGGGTTCATTATTATAAAAAACAGTAGTTGTAGCAGTTGTGGCTGTTGTTACAGGAACGGCTACAGTAGTAGTTACAGTGGTTGTAGTAACAACGGTAGTTGTCTGCTGTGCTGCAATTTCTGCCTGTCGGGAAGCCTCCTGTCTTTCAGCTTCTCTTGAAGCTTCTTGTCTTTCGGCTTCTCTTGACGCTTCTTGTCTTTCAGCCTCTCTTGAAGCTTCCTGTCTTTCAGCCTCTCTTGACGCTTCTTGTCTTTCAGCCTCTCTTGACGCTTCCTGTTGTCTTTCGACTTCTCTTGAAGCCTCTTGTCTTTCAGCCTCTCTTGAAGCTTCCTGTCTTTCAGCTTCTCTTGATGCTTCTTCCCGTGAAGCTTCCTGTCTGGAGGCTTCTTCCCTTGAAGCAGCTTCGATTGATGCAGCCTGTCGTGAAGCTTCTTCGATAGCTGCAATTCTTTCAGCTTCCTGTCTTTCAGCCTCTAAACGTGCGGCTTCCTGTTCTGCTGCAATACGTCGCTGTTCTTCTTCATAACGTCTTTGTGCTTCTTCAGCATTCTTTCTTATTATTTCCTGTATCATTAATTCTTCTTCTGCAAGTGAATCAAGATACTTCTGTGTTTCCTCTTTTGAATTGTTAAGACACTCCTGTTCACGCTGAATCATGTCGATAATTTCCTGTGTCTGTTCCATTTTAGCATTAAGCTGAAGGATTTCCTCAGCCTTTTCACTGACTTTGGTTTCCTGTTCACTTAATTTAGCTTCAAGAGAAAGTTTTTCTGTTTCAAGGTCTTTCTTTGACTTTTCAAGAGTGTCGATTTCGTCAAGGAGTTTGTTTATAAGTTCCTCATCGTAGGAAGCAATTCTGTTTACCATTTCAACTCTTGACATTATGTCATAAAAACTTGCCGAGCCGAGAACGACGGAAGCAAGGTTTTCACTTCCCGAAACATACATTGTACATAAACGCTGTTTAAAGAGTTCGATATTGCTGTTTATAAGTTCCTGCTGTATGCCTATATCGGAATCAAGATGATTTATATTTGACACTGTTTTTGTTATATCTTCATTGAGTTTATCAAGTTCGTTATTAAGCAGATAGATATTTTGCTGAATAAGATAAATCTGTTCGGAGAGGGTTTCCTGATAGGCTTTTTCGTTGTTTTTGTCACCCTCAAGTGAATTTATCTGTGCTTCATATTCGGCAATTTTAGCCTCATTTGCTCTTCTTTCCTCCTGAATTTCAGCAATTGTCTTAGCTGAAACGTCATTCTGGTTATCTTCCGATGTCGGATAGCCTGTGACAATTCCCGCTGCAAGAGCGGAACAGGTCATAAAGGTAAGAATTTTTTTAACTATGATTAACTTTTTCATTTTAAGCGGCAGTCTGCGACTGCTGCCTCCTTTCATAAAAAACTATTTTACGGACTGATGTAGTCAAGGGGATTGGTGTCAACACCGTCAATACGCAGTTCAAAATGAAGGTGAGGACCTGTTGACCAGCCTGTTGAACCAACTGCACCTATTGTCTGCCCCTGTTGTACGTAGTCTCCTGCCGAAACGGTAACATATGACATATGTGCATATATGGTTGAATAAGTGCCGTCGTGTGAAATGATTACATAGTTTCCGAAATCACCGCCACAGCCACAGCTTCCCTCTGGTTTTCCGTAATTGTGTTCACAGGAATTATTTACAGCTATAACTATGCCGTCTCTTACAGCACAGACAGCTGCTCCGTTAATATTGGCATCGGTTATGTCAATGCCCTTATGCTGTAAGCCGTCACGTTCACCGTAACCGCTTATTACATAGGAGAAGTTTGGTACAGGCCATACATAAGGCTGTTCGGACGGCGAGGGTATCGGAACTGATTCATTCTGCGGTGGGACTTGCTGTTCAAGCCACTGCTGATAAAGTCTGTCCTGTTCCTCTTTCTGCCGTTGCTGTTCCTGTTGCTGTCTCTGTAATTCTTCCTGTTTACGTCTGAGTTCTTCCTGTTGTTTACGACGTTGTTCTTCTTCATATCGTTTCTGTGCTTCTTCAGCCTTGCGACGAATTTCTTCTTGAATTTCAAGCTCCTGTTTGTCGAGTTCACTTAGCAGTGATTCGGCATCTTCCTTTGAATGCTGAATTTTTTCCTGCTGTGCGTTTATCTGTTCAATAACCGCTTGTGACTGGCTCATCTTTTCATTAAGAGACTGAATTTCATTGGTTTTTTCGGTCTTTTTCGTTTCCTGTTCGGAAAGCTTGGATTCAAGACTTTGTTTTTCTGCTTCAAGGTCATTTCTGTCTTTTTCAAGACCGTCAATATCATCAAGAATATTATTTATAAGCTTTTCGTCGTACTCTGCCATATTGTTTACAACCTTGATTCTTGTCATCATGTCATAAAAACTTGACGAGCCGAGAAGTACAGAAATAAGATTGTCGTTACTTCCTGTCATATACATGGTGCAGAGACGTTTTTTGAAAAGTTCTATACTTTCGTCAATCTGCTTTTGTCTTTCTGTAATGCTGTAGTTCAGAAATTCAATATTTTCGTCTGTACGGATTATGTCACTGCTGAGTTTTTCGAGTTCCTGATTAAGAAGTGATATATTTTCCTGAATCAGTGAAATCTGTTTGGAGAGTGCTTCCTGAAAAGCCGTCTCATCTGAAATATTGTTGCCGAGTTCTGACATCTGTCTTTCATATTCGGCTATTTTTTCTTCGTTTTCTTTTCTTTCCTCCTGAATTTCAGGAATTGTCTTGGCGGAAAGACTGCTGTTGTTTTGCTGAAAGGGGAATGATGTCACAATACCCGCAGAAACAGCCGAACACATCAAAAAGCAGGAAATCCTTTTCAATAAATAAAGTTTCTTCATAATATTCGGCTGTGTGCCGTACTCCTTTCAGTTAAACGTCAAGATGTCGCCTTGTGCTTATAACACTTCCTATTGCACCAACAAGTGAACCAGCAATTATATATGAAATAAGTACCTGCATTCTGATTTGTGCAAACGGAATAATGCTTCCTATATTGAATGCACTCATAAGTGCGGGCTGGGAAGTAAGTATCCTGTAAACAGAGCGGTATATTGCCCATGTTATGAAAAACGCACCTGCTCCCGAGAAAAGCCCTGTCACCATTCCTTCAACAAAGAACGGCATACGTATGAATATATTTGTTGCACCTACATACTTCATAATCTGAATTTCTTCACGTCGTGCGTAAACGCTTGCTTTTGTCGTGTTTGAAATCATAATCATTGATACTATCGCAAGAGCAACAATTACCGCACCTGCTATGAGTGTAGCCATTTTTCTTAATTCTCTCAGAAATTCCGCCACCTGCGTTGAGGACTGCACTTCCTGAATGTCGGGTATCATTGCGATTGCTTCGGTGGTGTCGGTTATCAGGTCATTGTCCTTTACCGTCACGCTGAAACCGTCGGGCATGAAGTCATACCCTTCAATATAATTGAATATTGCACGACCTCTGCTGTTTATCTGATTCTGCATACGTTCAAGAGCCTGCTGTTTTGAGATATACTCAACATTGTTTACATTATCAAGAGTTGTAAGCTCCGTCTTTATCTGTGAAACTCTTTCGTCCGCAGTACCTATATTAAGATAGACCGCAATTTCATTCTGGTCGCTGAGACCTAAAATCATTGAGTTTATATTTATATAGAAAAGTCCGGCAACTCCGACGAGCAGGAGTGATATAAGCAGAACACAGAAAGTGGCAAATGCCATCATTTTATTTTTCCAGATATTTTCAACGCCCTGGTCGGCAAGATATTTAAAACCGCTTAATTTCATGGCGTACCTCCCTGAGAGCGTTCCTCCATAATAGCCGCAATAATTTCATCGGCATCCGCCGTTGTACTGACACTTTCGGAATTTTCCTCTTCGGGAATTGTTTCCGTTGCATCAGAAATAATTTCTTCTTTTTCGGTAATTTCTTCGGAATCACTGTAATCATCTTCGTCTTCGTCTTCGTCGCTTAAATCAATGTCGGGAAATTCTGACTCGCTCAGAAGTTCTTCTGCGTCCAGACCATCATCTGCCTTGAAATTTTCGGGAACAGGCAGAATAGTCGGCTCAAAGTCGCTTAATTCGTCGGTGATTCCTGCAACTACCTCATCAAATACAATTTCTCCGTCATTGATATTTATAATACGCCCTCCGAAATGACGGACAAGGTCATGCTCGTGAGTTACCATAAGAATAGTAGTTCCCTGGTCGTTGATACCTTTAAGAAGTTCAACTATTTCATAAGAAAGTTCGGGGTCAATATTACCGGTCGGTTCGTCTGCAATGATAAGCTGGGGGTCGTTTACCAATGCTCTCGCAATGGCTACACGCTGCATTTCACCGCCTGAAAGTTCGTCTGGATATGATTCCACTTTGTCCTGAAGTCCGACAAGACCGATAACATACGGCACACGTTTGCGGATAAATTTAGGTGGTGCGTCAATAACACGCAGTACGAAAGCGATATTTTCGTAAACCGTCATTGACGGTATAAGACGGAAATCCTGAAAGACGAATCCGAGTGTACGCCGAAATTCCGGAATTTTATTTTTTTTCAGTTTGTTCAGATTATAGCCGTTAACGGTAACAGTACCGTTTGTGGCATCAATTTCTTTCAACAGCAGTTTAATCATGGTACTTTTTCCCGCACCTGAAGAACCTACAACAAAAGCAAAGTCACCGTCGTTTATTTTCAGACTGACATTGTTAAGAGCATCAACACCGCTTGAATAAGTTACAGATACGTTTTTAAGTTCTACCAAAAAGTTACACCTACCTTATTTTTTCAACAGCGGACATTTTTATAACGTCCGCCGTATTGGTTATCAGAATTTTACAGGGTTGGCTGACAGGTATTTCTTGACCATGAGGGCAATTTTAAAAATTATTGCATGGTCAAATTCACGCAGGTCAAGACCTGTAAGTTTTTTGATTTTTTCAAGTCTGTACACAAGTGTATTTCTGTGTACAAAAAGTTTTCTTGATGTTTCAGAAACATTGAGGTTGTTTTCAAAGAATTTCTGAATGGTGAAAAGTGTTTCGTGGTCGAGGGATTCAATGCTTCCGACCTTGAAAACTTCGTGCAGGAAAGTTTCACAGAGAACAGTCGGGAGATGATATATAAGCCTTGCAATACCGAGATTGTCGTAACTTACAATAACTTTGTCGGTATCGAAAACTTTTCCTACTTCGAGAGCCATCTGTGCTTCCTTGAATGAACGTGCAAGGTCTTTTACGCCTACAACAGAAGTGCCGATACCTACATTTACTCTTGTATAAAATTCACTGCTGAGAGTGTCGGCAATTGAGCGTGCGAGTTTTTCGAGGTCTTTAGAGTCAACCGTGCTTTTGAGTTCCTTTACAAGAACTATATCGCTTTCAGTGATATTGAAAACAAAATCCTTGTTTTTGTCGGGGAAGAGATTCTGTATTACATCATATGCTGAAATGTCGTTGGCGGATATGATTCTTATCAGGAAGACCGCACGGCTGATTTCTGCATTGAAGTGAAGTTCTCTTGCCTTGATGACAATATCTCCCGGAAGAACGTTGTCAAGGATAACATTCTTTATAAAGTTGTTTCTGTCGTATTTTTCGTCATAGTACTGTTTGATGTTTGAAAGTGTTATTGCAAGAATGCTGGCATACTTTGCGGCTGAGTCGTCAACACCCTCAACGAATACAGCATAATCGGGTTTTACTCTTGAACCGAACGGCTTATATGTAAAGCCGTCTCTTATGAAAATATCGTGTGAATCGCTCAAATCAAGCGATACAAATTCATTTGTAGTGCCTACTCTTGTAAGGTCACTGCAAGCAATAATTGTGGCAGTTTCATCAACAACGCCTATTGTGGAATCAATAGTATCACGCATCTGATGAACCAACCCTTGAAATAATCTGTTGGACATAACCTGTATCCTTTCTCTTTATAATAAGTATAGTTGATTTCAAGGACTTATTTCAGAAAGTAAATAATAAAATCTTTCTGATATATTACAAATTGTAACATATTTTATAATCCTGTTTGTTAACAAAGTGTTAATTTTTTTCCACAATTTTACGTATGTTACAAATTTTCGTGTTAGTATTGTGATAAAAATTACAAACAACAGCTTTATTTTGTAACCGAAACGTAATTTTATTTGATACAAAATGTAACTTTTAGGGAATTACATCTTTTCAGGTCTTTCAATGTTGAGTATTGAAAGAACATTCCTGAGAACCTGTCTTACAGCAACACAAAGCAGGATTCTTGCGTTTATAAGTTCAGGAGTTTCAGCATTCTTTACACTGCAAGCATCATAGAAACGGTGGAACAGAGTTGCAAGGTCGATTGCATACTTTGTGATTTTTGCGGGGTCGTATGATTTTGCGGAAAGATTTATTTCTTTCGGCAATGAAGCAATGTGGCGGATAAGTTCGATTTCACGGGGATTGTCCAGAATGTCAAGGTCAGCGGTTTCGGGAACTGCAATTCTCTCCGATTCAAGATTTGCAATAAGACTGCATATTCTTGCGTGTGCGTACTGAACATAATAGACGGGATTCTGTGAAGATTTTTCAACGGCAAGGTCAAGGTCAAATTCAAACTGTGAATTTGCTTCACGTAGATTGAAATAAAATCTTGCTGCGTCAATCGGAATTTCGTCAAGGAGCGTTACAAGGGTTATTGCTTTTCCGCTTCTCTTGGAAAGCTTTACGACTTCACCGTTGCGGACAAGTCTTACCATCTGCATAAGAACAACATCAAGTTTGTCTGCGTCAACGCCGAGAGCAGTAATGGCGGATTTAAGACGTGGCACATAGCCGTGATGGTCTGCACCGAGAACATTGACAGCCTTGTCAAAATTTCTCGTTACCAGCTTATCATAGTGGTATGCAATATCGGGAACGACGTAAGTTGGTATACCGTTAGCACGTACAAGTACAAAATCCTTGTCAACTCCGAAGTCGGTAGCTTTGAACCACACAGCCCCCTCCTGTTCATAAGTATGACCTGTTTCACGGAGTTTATCCACAATTTTCATAGTTTCGCCCGATTCATGCAGTCTGCTTTCCCTGAACCAGTTGTCATATACAATACGATATTTTTTAAGGTCACGTTCAAGCCCTTCTATATTAATAGGAAGTGCATAATCAACAAGAGCCTTTCTGCGTTCTGCCTCACTTACGTTTTCAAGTTCAAAAAGATGCTGTTTGTAGTAGTTTGCGGAATGTTCTATTATATCAGTACCTAAATAAACATCTTCGGGCATTTCAAAAGCCTGTCCCTCACCGCTCTGGGCGTAAATATCGGCACAAAGCTTTTCAGTATCGCTGTGGCAGTCATAAATAGTCTGCTGACCCTTTTCAGAACACAACTGCATATATCTGAGTGAAAGTGACTTGCCGAATTTCTCAATCTGGTTTCCTGCGTCGTTTACATAAAACTCACGTTCTGCGTGATAGCCTGCCCACTGTAAAACACTTGTCAGACAGTCGCCGATAGCTCCGCCTCTTGCGTTGCCTATGTGCATAGGACCTGTCGGGTTTGCGGAAACAAATTCAATAAGAATTTTCTTTCCCTTGCCGAAATCTGTTTTTCCGTAGTCGTCTTTTTCCTCAAGGACATTTAAAAGAACGTCGGAAAACCACTTCCTTGACAAAAAGAAATTCATGAAACCTGCTCCTGCAACTTCACAGCGTTCAAAGAGTGAACCCGAAAGACTTATTTTGTTGCATATGAGTTCGGCGATTTTTCTTGGCGGCATTCTGAATGCCCTTGCACATACCATTGCTATATTTGAAGCAAAATCACCGTGCGATTTGTCCGCAGGAATTTCAATGTTGAAATCGGGAATGGGAACAGCCGGGACATCGCCGTCCGCCGTAACAGTTCCGAGTGCCTCTATAATAAGAGTACGGAGCTGGGACGAAGCTTTGTTTATAAAATCCATAAAATATTTATCCTTTCTGATTATCTGTATTCTGAACGTTTATAATAAGCTCATTGTCTGAAAGATGAGAAGCGTTCATATCAAGAGTATACTTTAAATAAAGCCTGCCGTTTTCGTTAAGTGTATTTTCGATAGCGTGAGTGTAGATGCCTATCTGCATACTTCCGAACGGCGTACCGTACTGGCAGTAATGTCTGTTGCCGACTTCGAGTGACATAAAAGAGTTTGCACTTCCTGTTCTTATTACAGAAGCCTCTTTGTTTCCTTTTACCTTGATAGTCGTTACAGAACCCTCAAAGCCTGTTGCCTCGGTATCTTCGTAAATGATTGTACCGCTGTTTTTGTTGAAAGTAATTTCCGCTCTTGTAAGGAGTTCTGTTTCACTTTTTTCGTCGTCCTGCCATTGAATACTCGTAATTGAAACCAATGCGTTTTTTTTCAATTCCACACCTCTTTTAATAGTTGCGTTCTGCGTTTTCTGTAGCCTGCTCAAGCATTTTGTCCAGAAGATAGGGGAGCGACATACCGAGATGTTCCATAAGTTTCGGATAAATGCTGTTTTTTCGCAGACCAGGGGCAACTCCTATTTTATTGAGAAGAAGCTGACCGTCATCTGTAAGAAAGAAATCAATTCTTGCCATTCCCTTACAGTTGAGTGCCTTGAATGCCTGCACGGCTGTTTCACGGATTTTATTCTGAATGTCGTTCGGGAGGTCGGCAGGTACGGTCAGGTCGTCACCTGAAGTTGCACTGAAATTATTAGGGTCATATGTACGGATATTTTCGGTTATTTCGCCTATGCACGATGAAAAAGGCGTATCATATCCGAAAACGGCGGCTTCAAGTTTGCGACCGTCAATGAATTTTTCAACAACAACTTTATTGTCGTTTGAAAATGCAACTTTTACGGCAGAAACAAGTGTTTCATGATTTTTGGCGTAACTTGTTCCTGCATCACTTCCGCTGTTTGCAGGTTTTACAATGAGAGGGAATCCGAGTTCGTCGGAAATCTTTTTACAGCATTTGTCAATTTCGCTCAGTTCTCTTTGTGTGATTAAACGCCATTCAGCCGTTTTTATACCGAAATCGTCCATAACCATATGTGTGTGCGATTTGTCCATACATGAAGCGGCGGCAAGAAGTCCGCAGCCGACATACGGAATCCCCGAAAGGTCAAGCAATCCTTGAATAGTTCCGTCCGCCCCTGATTTTCCGTGAAGCACGGGAAAAACAACATCAATTTTTCTTATGGATGCTTCACCATTTTCAAGAATAATGATTCCTCTGTGAAGAGGGTCGGGAGATATGACGGCAGAAGTACAGTCGGGATTCAGTTCCCATTTGCCTGAAGCAATATCAGCAACGTCTCCAGGATAATACAGCCAGCGTCCTTTGCGTGTTATGCCGATACAAATTACTTCATATTTGTCTCTTGGTATATTCGCTATGACATCAGCAGCAGAGGCAAGCGAAAGCTCGTGTTCACGTGAAACGCCTCCGAAAATAACAGCAGCCTTAATTTTAGCCATAAAATTCTCCTTTTTGAATATTAAGTAGTATGATGAATTATATATAATATTTTATCACATTTCACAAAAAACTGCAAGTCTTTTTCACGAAAATCTGAAATATATAGTCAATCTACTTTACAAACGAACACAAAAGTGATATAATAAAAATATGA
>CAMWVV010000028.1 GCA_947177755.1 uncultured Ruminococcus sp.
GCTTATAATATAGGAATTAGTAATGCGGTAGATACTTTAGAAGAACTTTTATATTATTATTTATTTGCCCTGATAAGTTTTTTTGAAAAGTTTATAAGAGGATTCGGAAAGACTTTCGGTCACAGGTGCGACATTCAGTGTATTCAGAAAGACTTGTACACGCTTGACTATGGTGATTTCGGCTACCGTGAAAAAGATACGGGAAAACACCCGTATTACATTTGCGACAACAGGGGAGGGACTTATATATGTCCCCGATTTCTCGATTACCGGAATGCCGACACCGGAAGTAAATTTCTGTATATAAAGCTCGAAAACGGCAGGGGTTACGCTATCGCCGGCGACTGAATAAATCTGGAGGTGGTTTGATGTCGGAATATCAGGTTTATTTATATGAAGAACAGAAACAGTTTTTATTAAAATATATCAATGAAAGACGTTCCAATGAAATTAAGTCTCTTTTTATAATTGCTTTAATTTTTATATATAAGTTCCTGCTTCTGAAAAGTGCTGTCTCAATGGAATATTCATTTGAAATAAAATGTGCAATTGTATACCACAGTGTAATTATGGTGATTAGTGGTTTTGCTTTTATCACGGTTTTTATAGGCGGTTTCGGCAAAACTTTCGGTTTCAGGTGTGATAAAAAGTGCATAGAAAATGAATGGTATACGATTACTTGCGGAAATTTTGTCTGCCGTGACAAAAATCCACGCAACAAGCCACCATATTATATAAGCGACAAATCATATAATCAGTATATATGCCCACGGTTTGTTGACTGGCGTTATGCAACCGAAGATACTATTTTTATCTATATAAAGCTCGAAAATGGTCGGAATTATGCCATAGTCGACAAATAAATCCAGAGGTGATTTTATGTCAGAATATCAGGTTTATTTATATGAAGAACAGAAGCAGTTTCTGTTGAAATATATCCGTGAAAGACGTTCCAATGATATTATACTTCTTTTTTCAACGGCTATAATTTTTGCAGTTCTGTTTATGCTCGTGAAAGTTGATGTGTTAATGACAGGTGCGTTTGAAATGAACGAGATGAATGCAGAATGTATTTTATATATGGTGATGAGTGGTGCAATTTTTGTAAAAACGTTTATAAAGAATTTCGGCAAGACTTTTGGTTTCGGCTGTGACAAAAAGTGCATAGAAAATGACTGGTATACACTTACTTACGGAAATTTTGTCTACCGTGACAAAAACACACGCAACAAACACCCTTATTATATAAGTGACAAATCATATAATAAGTATATATGCCCACGTTTTCTTGACTGGCGTAATGCAAACGAAGATACTATGTTTCTTTATATAAAACTTGAAAACGGTCGGAATTACGCCATTCTTGAAAATTAAAGAGAATTTTAGAAAATATTTGGTTGGTGATTAATGTGAATTTTTTTATTGAATATCTTAAACACCCTCGCACAATAGGAGCGGTTGCACCAAGTGGAAACGCTCTTGCAAGGAAAATGATTAAACCGATTGATTTCAAATCGGCTGATGTAATTGTTGAATATGGTTCGGGTACGGGTTCTTTCACTAAAGAACTTGTTATACGCCGTAAACCTGATACCGTTCTTATCCTGATTGAACAGAACAAAATGTTTTGCAGAGAACTTGAAAAAATTTTTTGCAATCAGCCTAATCTTTACATAATCAACGGCAGTGCTGAGAATGTCAGTGACTATCTTGCGGAACATGGTTTTAAACACGCTGATTATATTGTGTCGGGGCTTCCTTTTATAAGTCTTCCCCCAGAAATTTCGGACAAAATTCTTAACGCAACAAAAAAAGCAGTCGGCAGAAAAGGGAAATTTATCACTTTTCAGTACAGTCTTGTTAAAAAGAAATTTTTTGAAAAATATTTCCGAATATCTGCTTGTTATAGGGAAATGAAAAATATTCCTCCTGCTTATGTGTTTGAAATGTGTAACAGATTAAGGACATAAGAAAAAATTCAGCCAATAAAAAAGA
Organism: uncultured Ruminococcus sp.; assembly: GCA_947177755.1. GTDB lineage: Bacteria > Bacillota > Clostridia > Oscillospirales > Ruminococcaceae > Ruminococcus. Next base: position 1,996 of record CAMWVV010000028.1, read on the forward strand.
GTCGTTTTTATCAGTTTTCATAAAACAAAAAAGTCCGAATACTCGGACTTTTCTTTGGTGTTACTTATTCAGTTCACCGTTATGGTGAGACATGAGGGACTTGAACCCTCGACCCTACGCTTAAAAGGCGTATGCTCTACCGGCTGAGCTAATGTCTCTCACAACGATATTTATTATATCACAGAGATTGCAAAAAGTCAAGCGGTATTTTGATGTTTCTATGTTTTTTACATATTTTTCTCAAAAAAATACAAAAATAAGTATATTATAACGTTTTTTTGATTTTAACTTGACAATTAGTGAAATATGTGGTATACTGGTTAAGTCGTCAGATGATGTGCTTGTAGCTCAGCTGGATAGAGTGACTGGCTACGAACCAGTAGGTCGGGGGTTCGAATCCCTCCAGGCACGCCATAATGGTGAATCAACAGATAATACCGCAGAAAGTCCGAATATTCGGACTTTTTTGCATTTATTAAACCGAAAATTCAGTGAAACATAAATTAAAGTATAATAAGGAGAAGTAAGACGTGAATGATTTTGAAAGTGCAGAATCACTTTTTATAAACTGTTGTTTTGACGAAGCACTTCCTTTACTGGAAAAACTGGTGGAGCAGGGTAATGCAAAAGCTATGTATTGTATAGGTGAATACTACAGATACGGTTACGGCAGTATAGTGAAGGATTACGAAAAAGCGTTATATTGGTGGAAAAAAAGTGCTGAAAACGGGTATGCCGTTGCGGAGATGATGACGGGATGTGAGTATGATATATACTCGGAAGAAAGACATATGATTTATAACAGCACAAAAACTTCTGTAATGAAACTTGTGAAAAGCGGTGATATTTTCGCACAATGTGAACTGGGTGCATGGCTTGACGGCGACTATGATTACATTTGCGGAAAGGATAAGAGAAAAGGTCGGGATTTACTGCGTAAAGCAGTTGAAAAGGGATATTTTAAAGCAATGTATCTTCTTGGATTCCACTATGATATGGGTCATGGTTCTACAGAAAAAAACAGTTTTGAAAAAGCTGTATACTGGAATGAAAAATCTGCCTCAAAGGGTCACGCTCTTTCAATAATGGTACTCATTTATATTTACACCGATAGTCCTGAGGTATATTATGCTTCCGAATCTGAAAAAGCAGAATATCTTAAAAAGGCACGTTTTTGGTATAATAAAGCCCTTGAACTCGGCTTTACGGAAGTTACAGAAAGATTTAAAGATTCTGATTTTATGAAGTAAGTCTGAAAAAACCGAAACAATTCAATATTGTTTCGGTTTTTTATTTTACTTTGATTTTTAATTGAAAAGTTCGGGATATTTTTCTTTGGATATTTGTCTTTGTACGTGCTGTGCCGCTGCATCTACAAGAAAAGTCATACAGTCTATGGAGTACCATTTTCCCTTATATTTGACGCTAAAGATACCATAACCCTCTTTTGTTTTTTCACCGTCATCTTCATCTTTCAATATAAGAGTAAATTGGGTCATATAGAACTTTTTTAAATCATCAGTGTCCCATACTTTTTCAATAATATCAAATGAGGCATTGACATAACTGCGTACACGGGCATTTTTTTCTTTGTCCAGACTTTTCAATGTGTATTTTTTCTTGTCAACTATTTTTTTCTTTTTGACTTTTACCGTTCTGATTTCATTGAATGCTGTAAGCATATTTGCTTCTTCGATAGCTTCATTGAGTTCGTCTTTGCTAAGGTCGTAATAATCCATGACTGCTTCTGCAAAGTCATCGGGAACACAGGAAAGTACTTTCTTTGGATTCTGCTGTTGCAGTGCATCGATTGTTTTTTTGTTCATGGAATTTCCGCCGCCGCTGAAAACCGCACCTACCAGCTTGAAAACCACAACCAGAATGATAACTGCAACAACAGCTACCAGAAGTATTGTTTTCCATTTTGACTTGATTTCTGATAAAGCCCTTTCTGACTTTTCATTAAAATTGTTCTGTGTGTTGTCTGACATATTAATTACCTCCATATGTATTTTTATTTACAGATTATGTCTGTAATTATATTATACTGATGGTATCGGACATACGGGTGTCTGTTCAAAGAAAATTTACATTTTTCCAAAATAAAAAATTATAACTGTAAAAATATACAAGTTAGTAGCCACAAATTTTTGTGAATTTGGTATTAATTCCGAAATTTGAATTTTGCTATTGACATTTAAGTTAGTGAGTGCTAATATAATTATGTTATTAAACACTAACTTTTATAAGGAGGTTTCTGATATGCCTTTGACTATGGCGAATGTCGGTGAAGAAAATATAATAAAAAAGGTAGGAGGAAATTCCGAAACAAAAAAATTTCTTGAAAGCCTCGGTTTTGTCTCGGGAGGAACTGTTACCATAATAAACGAAATAAACGGCAATCTTATTGTAAATGTCAAGGAATCAAGGGTTGCCGTAAGTAAGGAAATGGCAATAAAAATAATGGTATAAAGGAGTATAATTTTATGACGCTCAGAGATGTGAAGATAGGTCAGACCGTTAAGGTGAAGAAGCTTTCAGGCGAAGGTGCTGTAAAAAGACGTATAATGGATATGGGAATGACTAAGGGAACAGAAGTACATATACGCAAGGTTGCACCACTCGGTGACCCGATTGAAGTGACTGTGAGAGGCTACGAACTTTCACTCAGAAAAGCAGATGCCGAAATGGTTGAAGTGGAATAATTTTTTTGAATTTAAGTTAGACTAAACTAATAAAGAAAGGGTTTTTATTTATGGGAATAAAAATAGCGTTGGCAGGTAATCCGAACTGCGGAAAAACCACGCTTTTCAATGCTCTTACAGGCTCTAATCAGTTTGTAGGAAACTGGCCTGGTGTTACCGTCGAGAAGAAAGAGGGAAAGCTTAAATCCGACAAGAGTGTTATTATAACAGACCTCCCCGGTATTTATTCGCTGTCACCTTATACTCTCGAAGAAGTAGTTGCAAGAAATTATCTTATAGAAGAACGTCCCGACGCAATTCTAAATATAATCGACGGAACGAATCTCGAAAGGAATCTATACCTTACAACTCAGCTTATTGAACTCGGTATACCTGTTGTTCTTGCGATAAACATGATGGACGTTGTAAAGAAAAACGGCGACAAAATCAATACACAACAGCTTGCCAAGGAACTCGGCTGTAAGGTTGCGGAAATTTCGGCGTTAAAGGGTACAGGAATTGATGAGGCAGTACAGAAAGCTGTTTCCGTTGCAAAATCGGGTGTTCCGTCAGTGCCACAGCATAGTTTCTGTGGCTGTGTTGAACACGCCATAGCACATATTGAAGAGGCCGTTTTGCACGATATGCCTGAAGAGCAGCAGAGATGGTATGCGGTAAAGATTTTTGAGCGTGACGAAAAAGTCCTTGAAAAACTCAGTATTCCCGACAGTGTAAAGGAACATATCGAAAAAGACATAAAATCTGCTGAGGACGAGATGGACGATGATTCCGAAAGTATCATAACAAACGAAAGATATGTTTATATAGCATCAGTCATAAAGGACTGCTATAAAAAGAAAAATAAAGGCGGTATTACGGTTTCCGACAAGATAGACAAGGTTGTTACAAACAGATTCCTTGCACTTCCGATTTTTGCCGCTGTAATGTTCATAGTTTACTATGTTTCCATTACGACGGTCGGCACATGGGGTACGGACTGGACTAATGACGTTCTTTTCGGTGAATGGATTCCCGACGCTGTAAACGGTTTTCTTGAAAAGATAAACTGTGCAGGCTGGTTGCAGAGCCTGATAGTTGACGGTATAATAGGCGGTGTTGGTGCTGTACTCGGATTTGTTCCGCAGATGCTTGTGCTTTTCATTTTCCTTGCATTTCTTGAATCGTGCGGATATATGGCACGTATCGCTTTTGTAATGGACAGAATTTTCCGCAAATTCGGTCTTTCGGGAAAATCTTTCATTCCTATGCTTATAGGTACGGGCTGTGGCGTTCCTGCTGTTATGGCAAGCCGTACAATCGAAAATGAACGTGACAGACGTATGACTATTATGACAACCACTTTCATTCCGTGCGGTGCTAAACTGCCCATTATCGGACTTATTGCAGGTGCATTCTTTGATAATTCAGGCTGGGTTGCGGTTTCGGCTTACTTTATCGGAGTTGCCGCAATAATAATTTCGGGTATCATGCTTAAAAAGACAAAAATCTTTTCGGGCGACCCTGCTCCGTTTGTAATGGAACTCCCTGCTTATCATCTTCCTACAGTAAGCAATGTACTCCGTTCAATGTGGGAAAGAGGCTGGTCGTTTATCAAGAAAGCAGGTACAATTATTCTTCTTTCAACGGTTCTTCTTTGGTTCTTACAGGGATTCGGCGTGGAAAACAATTCATTCGGAATGGTTGATGACCTTGACAACTCAATTCTTGCAAAAATCGGTAATCTCTTTGCATGGGTATTCACACCTGTCGGCTGGGGCAACTGGAAAGCAGCCGTTGCCGCTGTTACAGGTCTTATTGCTAAGGAAAATGTTGTTGCTACATATGGCACACTCTTCCATTTCGGCGGAGAACTCTCCGAAAACGGTGACGAAATATGGGGACAGCTTGCGGCAAGTTTCTCTGCACTTTCAGCATATTCTTTCCTTGTTTTCAATCTTCTCTGCGCTCCTTGTTTTGCGGCAATCGGTGCAATCAGGCGTGAAATGAACAGTGCGAAGTGGACATGGTTCGCAATCGGTTACCAGTGTGTTTTTGCTTATGCAGTTTCACTTATAATTTATCAGTTCGGGTCAGCTTTCAGCGGTAACGTTCACCAGATAGGTCTTATAGTTGCAATAGCGTTTACATTATTTATTTTATATATGCTTTTCAGACCTTACAGTGAAAGCAGTTCCCTTAAATCAAGGGCAGTAAGAGCGTGAACGGAGGGACTGGAAAATGTTTTCATTCCTTAAAGAAAATATCGGAACGATTATAGTCGGTCTGATTCTTCTTGCGGTAATTTTTATGATTTTACGCAAGATGGCAAATGACAGAAAAAAAGGAAAATCTTCATGTGGCTGTAACTGTGGCTGTTGTCCCAATTCGGAGAACTGTCACGGAAGTAAGTCATAATATAATCCATCCTCTGCCCCTGACTGACAGGCTTGTTGAGTTTGTCGGTCGGGGGTATATTTTATATGAAAGGTATTGACAATTTGTGAAGAATTTTGTATAATGTAAAATGGAGGTGTTTAACATGAAATCATTAAAAAGAAATATTGCGTATATACTTGTTCTTGCAGTCTGTTTTTCGGGGGTAACGGCAGTCTGCGGAAATTATCCTGAAAGTTCTGTTGTTGCTAATGCAGAAGAAGAAGAAAAAGTGTATAAAGGCTGGAGCTATGTTGTTTATGATAAGATAGACGGCATATGCGATACTCCTTGTGTGGAACTTACAAAATATAATCCTACAATAAGCTCCATTTCTGTTGATATTCCTTCTGAAATTGAAGGTTATCCTGTTGTGAGTATTTCCGGAGAAATTTTTGAAGGACGTAGATTTTTTCAAATGTATATTCCGTCATCAATAAAGCGTTTCGGAGAGGGATTTGAACAAAGTATAATTAAAAGTAGTAATATAATGATTGATTATAAGTTTGATTTCCAAAATCGTGAGAATGGCGGAATGGAGCTGGTTTCATACATATCGTATGATAAAGAGGCAGATGTTGAAATTCCTGAAACAGTTGCGGGAATCCCTGTAACTGCTGTTTGTGGTTGGGTATTTGAAAGCAATAAAAATATAAAATCAGTAAAGATACCTGATACCGTAGATTATTTTGGATATGGTGTATTCAAAAATTCAAGTCTTGAGTCCGTGAATATTCCGAAAGCGATGAAAATAGTTCCGAACAGTACGTTTTCAGGCTGTTCAAATCTGAAATCAGTGGAATTTCATGAAAACCTGATTATTTCAAAAAGTGCTTTCAAAGACACTGATTTTAAGTTGCCTGATAATATAAATGTGTCAGAAATGGGTACAAGCAGTTCATATGGGAATATTATAACAAGGTCAGATTCTTTTGAAGTATCTGTAGCATATAATGAAACAACAAATACATATGAAGCAGAAATTTTATCATACGACCCTAATGCAGTATCAGGCACAACAGCAGATGTTGTTATTCCTGAATATTTTATGGATATTCCGATAAAAGAAGTCAGTGAACAATTTTGGAACGAGTGTAATGATGCAGGTATAAATCTGGGTTCAATAACTTTTCCGTCTGAAATAACAACAATAAATAAATTCAATCTTGATAATCCTGAGACATTTAAATATCTGAATATAAAAGGAAGTAATATTGATATACAAAAAGATGCATTCAGAAATACGGGAATTGAAGAACTGATTTTAGACGGTTCGTGTACTTTGAACTCAGCCGTATTTTTAGAATGTAAGAATCTTAAAAGGGTTGAATTTACAGGGGATTCCCCGACTGTTAAAATAAGTGATTCTGTTTTCAGAAACTGCACAGCTCTTGAAGAGATTGTTTTTCCCGATAATGTGGACTTGGAACTTAGTATGGATTCACTGGGATACTGTACAAGTCTTAAAGAACTTACACTTAATGGTAAGATAAGGGTAAATTCAAACGCCTGCCGTGGCTGTGACAGTCTTGAAAAAATCACACTGAGCGGTGATGTTAAATTTTATTCAAATTCATTTGCCGATAATCGCTCTCTTACGGATATTATTATAGATACTGACAAGACTATAGAAGGAAACGCTTTCAATGGCTGTAGCAGTCTTATGAACATTAATTCAGTTCCTGTTTTTGATACAGAAACAAAACAGTTTTCTTCTGAACTGTCAGACTTTGTGATGAACAATTTCAACAGTGCTGATAATGTCGGATTTATAAATCTTTACATACAGGCAAGAACCGATGAATTTATTGATGAATATATTGATGACAGTATGAACGATATGCAGAAGATAAAGACGGTTCATGACTGGATTTGCAGTAATGTACGCTATGACTATGAAACAACAAAAGAACGGAAAAACCACAATGACGCTTCTGCTTTTATGAATGATTCTTCCGTATGTGAGGGGTATGCGAGGTGCTATAATATTCTTCTGAATGCTGCCGGAATTGAAACATATTATGTTATGAGTGAAAACCATGCATGGAACGTTATAAAGCTTGGCGGTCATTATTTCCACAGCGATACAACATGGGACGACAGCAATGAAGAAGAAATTTCATATGACTGGTTTCTGAGGTCTGACGATGAAGCGAAATCTGAAACTTCTTCACATTCGTCATGGAAACTTAATATGCCGTCTCCGCTTCACAGCTTTCAGAGTGCTGAACTTCCTTTATGTGAGTACAGTATGGGCGATATAAACACGGACGGCAGTGTGAATGTTGCCGACCTTGTACAGCTTAATAAGTATATTATGGGAAAATCGTCGGTAAGCGGAGATGACATTATACTTGCCGACCTGAATTATGACGGTGTTACAGATATTTTTGATATGGTTTGCATGAGAAAGATTGTTGCGGGTATCAAATAATAAAAGGAGAAAAACGGTTATGCAGAAAAGAGTAAAAGATTCATATTCGGAGCAGGTACACGTTTTGACACAGGCTAATATAAACGGATATAACAGACTTTTCGGCGGACAGCTTATGGAATGGATTGACATTGTGGCGGCTGTTGTTGCAAGAAGACATTCGGGTCATAATGTCACTACTGCCGTGGTTGACAAACTCACTTTCAAAGCACCTGCATATGCAAACGATACGGTGATAGTCTGCGGACATATCACTTATGTCAGACGTACTTCAATGGAGGTATGTATTAAAAGCTATGTGGAAAGTCTTGACGGTGACAGAAAGCTTATAAACAAGGCTTATCTGGTTATGGTTGCACTGGACGAAAATGAAAAGCCTGTGGAAGTTCCACGTCTGATTCTTGAAACCGACGAGGAAAAAGCTGACTGGGAAGCCGCTGAAAAAAGGGCGATGCTGAGAAAACAGCGTCATGAAGAAAAATTCTGACGAAAAATTGCAGTCACAAAAAGATGACTGCAATTTCTTTATAAGTATTAAGGAGAGATGATTATTATAATTTTTCGGCAAGCTGTTTTCTTAACTTTTCGTCTTTTATGTCTGTAATGCCAAAGTCTTTTTCCTTGTAATTCCAATAGGCACGTCCGATACTGTACTTGTTGAATACTGAAGATATATCCGAAGTCCAGTTTATTTTTGAAACGTCATCGGCAAGGTCAATAACACCGTATTCTCCGCAGTAAAGGGGAATGTTACGGTTTTCAGCGGTTTCAAGAGCAGGCAGGAAAAGTTTTTCAAAGAAATCAGACGATATTTCAGTTAAATTGTCGCTGAAAATGGCACTTGCAAGATTAGGTGAAAGCTGTCTGCTGTGGTGACGGTATTCCTCAATATTTTCGGGATAGCTGATTCTGAAATCTTTCGGCATATTGTCAACCCAGTATGCACCCTGATGTGTAAATATCATCGGTTCATAGCTGTGGAATGTATAGACAACTTTATTGTCATTTGTTTCAGCGAGTTTCGGCACACTGAGTACACTATTGTACATAGTTCCGCCGAATATAACCCATGAATCAGGAGCAACAGTGCGGATTCTGCTTATTGTTTCAAGTGCTATATTATTCCATTCCTCCGCAACAGACGGTTCAACGATTTCGTTAAGCAGTTCAAAAGCCACTGTATCATGATATTTTCCGTAACGTGAAGCTATTGTGTTCCAGAGAGAATAAAAACGTTCCTGAATTTTTTCGTCATGGAAAAAAATAGTTTTATCGTCTTTGTCGAGAGGGTCAAATGAATAACCGAAAGCTTTGTGCAGGTCGATAATCATGTTGATACCGTATTTTCTGCACCATTCAAGGCAGTTGTCAATATAACCATAGCCGTCTTCTTTTATTTTTCCGTTTTCTTCTTCAATAACCATATAGTCAACGGGTACTCTCACATGGTCAAGACCGAGTGAAGAAATATATTCAATATCAGACTCCGTTATAAAATTTCTGTAGTGGTTCACGGAAGTGTCGTCTGCCTGAGAAAGCCAGCCCCCGAGATTTACACCGTGCATAAATCCGTCAAATGTACGCATAAAAAATGCTTCCTTTCGTATGTGATATTAAAAATATTATAATCTGATTTTTATGAAATGTATATCATATGTGTTGTTTTTTTTGCAGAACTGTTGTATAATAAATAAAAAGGAGTTTTTTGATATGACTATGAATGACGATTTGCAAAGAAAAATTTTTAACCGCAGGGAACAGCAGAAATGTCATCTTGAATATAATCTTGAATATCAGTTCTATAATGCTGTTGCACTTGGTGATACGAAAAACGTTTGTAAATATCTTATGGATACTGAAAGCAATGATATATATAATGAAGATGAATATGGAAAGCTTTCAGATGATGCATTGCAGAATGCACGGTATCATTTTGTGGTTGCGACTGCACTTATTACAAGAATCTGTGTGGAACATGGTCTTAACCGTGAAAAAGCCTATACCCTCAGTGACCTGTTTATTCAGAAAATGGACACACTGAAAACTATTTCCGCTATATCTGTACTTCACAATGAAATGATAATTGATTTTACTGAAAGAATGAAAAGAATCAGAAAGGAAAATATTTATTCCGTTCATGTTATGAAAGCTATGGATTATATATATCTTCATCTTCACGAAAAAATAAGAATTTCAAATATTGCGGAAAGCCTTTCGGTTAACAGGAGTTATCTTTCGTCGCTGTTCAGTGCGGAAACAGGTGTATCCATTCAGCAGTATATAATATCTGAAAAAATCAAATCAGCCTCACATCTTCTTACTTCTTCGGAAATGACGTATTCAGAAATTGCCGAATACTATGGTTTTTCGTCACAAAGCCATTTTTCCAACTGTTTTAAAAAGGAAACGGGTTATACTCCCATGAATTACAAAAAACTCTTTTATCAGAATAGTGAAGTTTAGATTTTGGTTATTGCAATTTGTAGCGGAATATGATATAATGTATATAATAAAATCAGATGAGAGGGAATGAAATTATGTTGCAGGACATTTTACCGAAAAAACTTGATAATCATTATTCAGCCGATATAAAACCGGAAAAAGACAGTATTATTTTTCATTTCAAGGGAAGTGATGTTCTTATTGATGAGAACTATAAATCACCGTTTCCGTTATACAGACTTTTCAGTGCAAAACACACGGTATATCTGTTTTCAATTGAAAATATTCATTACTTCCTTGCCCGTGACAAAGAAATTTCAGTACCCGACGGATACGCTTATAAAAATATAAAAACTCTCAGACATTCGGAAAATGTAAGTCAGGAAAATTTTTTTGCACTGTTTACTGCATATCATCTTTCCGAGTGGTATCGCTCAAACTGCTACTGCGGACGTTGCGGACAAAGAACAGAATTATATCATGCAGAGCGTGCGGTAAGATGTACAGGCTGTGGAAAGCTTACTTATCCACGTCTTAATCCTGCGGTAATTGTAGGAGTTGTAAGCGGTGAAAGGCTTCTTATAACGAAATATGTTCAGAACAGGGGTGTTTCGTATAATGCACTTGTTGCAGGCTTTACGGAAATAGGAGAAACTTTTGAAGAAACCGTAAGCCGTGAAGTTATGGAGGAAGTCGGGCTGAAAGTAAAGAATATAAGGTATTATAAATCTCAGCCGTGGGGATTTTCGGGTGGTATTCTTGCGGGATTTTTCTGTGAGGTTGACGGCAGTGAAAACATAACTCTTGACGAAAGTGAATTAAGCAGTGCCGTGTGGACTGAAAAAAAAGATATATCAGGTCAGCCTGACGACTACAGTCTTACTAATGAAATGATGATGTATTTTAAAAATTCTGACTGATACATATCTGGCGGTGCTGAAAAAGTGCCGTCATTATTTTTTGTTTACAAATTATTTCTTGACACTGTACAATATTTATGATAGTATAAATATATCAGAAATTATTCCGAATTTTTGCGGAACATTAGAAAATATGCACAAAATACAAAAACCTTTTACAGCATTATACACAAAAAATGTTTTTTATACCTGCAAATATACGGAAACTTATGAATAATGTTAAGTTATAACAGGAGATTTATTATGAAAATTAAAAAATTGATTGCCATGACATCGGCATTGTGTATAATATCTGGCGTGTTTTCCGCCTGCGGAAATAAAGATGAAGGCAAAAAATACGGTCTTGACCCTAAAAAACCCGTTGCACTGACAATATGGCATTATTACAACGGTGTACAGCAGGAAAATTTTGACGATATTGTTATAGAATTTAATGAAACTATAGGACGTGAACAGGGAATAGTTGTTGAGGCATACAGCAAGGGAAGCATTTCGGAACTTTCAGACAGCATACTTGCATCACTTAAAAATGATGCAGGTGCGGAAGATGCTCCCGATATGTTCACAGCATATTCCGAAACCGTTTATTCTGCCGACAAACTCGGTTGTGTTGCAGACCTTTCTGAATATTTTTCGGCAGAAGAACTTGAAGAATATGTTGACGGCTATATAGATGAGGGAATAATAGGCACTGACGGCGGACTGAAAATTTTTCCGACAGCCAAAAGTACTGAAGTTATGATGCTGAATCTTACCGACTGGGAAAAGTTCGCTGCTGCCGAAAATGTAAGTACCGACGACCTGAAAACGTGGGAGGGAGTTACTGAAACGGCGGAAAAATATTATCAGTATACCGATAATCTTACACCCGATATTGAAAATGACGGCAAGGCGTTTTTCGGCAGGGATTCAGTCGCCAATTATATGCTTGTCGGTGCTAAACAGCTTGGTGCAGAGTTCATAACGGACGAAAACGGAAGTTTCCGTCTGAATATTGACGACACGGCTGTAAAAAGACTTTGGGAAAATTATTATGTTCCTTATGTAAAGGGGCATTTTACCGCACAGAGCCGTTACAGGAGCGACGACGCAAAAACAGGGCAGATAATTGCCCTTACCTGTTCAACTACAGGTGCAGCATATTTTCCCGATTCGGTCACAATTGATGATGATTACACATACCCGATTGAATACTTTGTCATGCCTGTTCCGAATTTTGAGGGAACAGAGCCTTATCTTGTACAGCAGGGGGCGGGAATGGTTGTAACGGAATCGGACAAAGAAAAAGAGTACGCCTGCACGGTATTTCTTAAATGGTTTACCGAAAAGGAAAGAAATATTTCATTTTCGGTCGGTTCGGGATATATGCCCGTGAAAAAAGAGGCAAATGATGCAGGTCTTATTTCGGCGGACGAAATCGGTTCGGAGGCAGAAAGTCATATGCTTCTTGATGCTTTGAAAGTTGCTATGGACGAAGTTCAGAGCTATACGCTTTATACAGCGAAACCGTTTGAAAATACAGCAGGTACGAGAGACTTTATAGGTGACTTTATTCATGAATCTGCTGTGAACGCTCACGATGAGGCTTATGAAAGGATAAACGGCGGTGAAGAACGTGACAAAGTTCTGAACGACTATATTTCAGATGAAGCATTTGAAGAATGGTATAAGGAATTTTCCTCGGGTCTGCGTGAAATATCGGGTCTGGAATAATTTTTGGAGAAAAACATTATGAAACATAATTTAAACCGTCAGTATGAGAATGCAGGAAAAAAACAGAAAATGATTATACGTCTGCTTATTCCCATGTTTTTTCTGATACTTTTTCAGCTTGTTACATTTTTTTCTGTTCTTACTCTCGGCGGTGAATTTACATTTATAAAAAAATATGCCTATGATACTCTTATTGAAAAAACACGCAACAGAATGAGTTATGTTGAAAAAGAACTGTGTCAGAAAGTAACTTTTGTCAATGAATCGGCATTGGAAATAAATTCCATGATTATGGAAAAGCTGGAGGAGGACGGCTCGGATATTTCACGCATTAAGACAGATAAGGATTTTAACCGTGAAATAATGAAATCTTCAGTTGACAAAATCATATATCTTATGCGTAGAAGTCTTTCAAACGATGTATATCTTATTTTGGACACAGGTGACCTTTACAGTGACAGCATGGCGGATGAGGCAAAGGCAGGAATGTATCTGCGTGACCTTGACCCGTCCACCGAATCGGGTTATAATGACTTGCTTATGGAAATGGGTTATTCCTCCATTTCAAAGGATTTCGGGATTGTTCTTGATTCAGGCTGGAAAGCGAGGTTTGAACCCGACCCGCAGGATAACAGAAACTATGACTTTTATTATCAGACAATTAAGAACGCTGAAAGTAACAATACACTTTCAGTGGAAAAACTCGGTTACTGGAGCGGTTTCTCAAAAATTGACCGTAACAGTGTGGCAAGCATGAAATATACTGTACCGCTTATAGCAGATGACGGAACGGTTTACGGTGTTCTCGGAATAGGTCTTACCGAAAAGACTATACTTGTCAATCTGCCTCCTAATGATTTTGTAAGTGAAAGTGCCTGTTATGTTCTCTGCAACGGCAAGGACGACGAAGATATTTTCAATATATGTATGCATTCGGGAGCGGCTTTCAACCGTCTTATAGGAACACAGGAAATTTTACAGCCTGCAAATCAGATTGATGAGAATATGTACGACTTTAATCTGCTCTCGGGTATTGAGGCAGTCGGAAACATACAGATTATGAATCTTTACGACGCAGAAAGTTTTTATGTAGATGACCAGTGGGCATTGATTTCAGTGGCAGAAAAAAGTGATGTTCTTTTTGTTTTCACAAATATGATAAAAATGCTTCTGATTTCCGCATTGATTTCAATGGCTATAAGTATTGTTGTAATCGCCTTAAGCTGTAGAAATGTTGTTAAACCTATTTCGGCAGTTATAAAAACAATGAACGCACAGAGTGAATATAATCAGGTAATACGTTTTCAGTCCACAAATATATATGAACTTGACAAACTGACAAGTGCTATTACTCAGTTGCAGGTAAATGTGCAGAACTTTTCTTCTCAGGTTTCTAAAATGATTCGTGTTGCTGATGTCGGACTTTATATGTTTATGTATGACAATATGGACGACAGCGTTTTTGTGGGACAGAGCATGCTGAAACTGTTGAATCTTCCTGTTGAATCCAACGAAGATATTGTTATAAGCCGTCATATGTTCCTTGAAAATATAAATTCAAAGGAAACGAAGAAAATTATTTCAGAATGTCTTGAAGTGAATGCTGAAAATGCCGAAACGAGTTTTTCAAAAGAGTACAGTATTAAACAGGAAAACGGCAGTAATATATGGATGCGTCTGAGTGTGGTATGCAACCGCAACAAGATTATAGGCGTTCTTCAGGATATAACAAGTACAGTTCTTGAAAAACATCGTATTGAATATGAGCGTGATTATGACGGTACAACAGGTCTTCTGAACAGACACGCATATTACCGCAGAATAAACGAACTTTTCAGCCGTCCTGAAAAGCTCGGAATAACAGCTTTTCTGATGATAGACCTTGACAATCTCAAATATGTAAACGATACATACGGTCATGATTTCGGCGATGATTATATAAGAACAGCCGCTACCGTACTTAAACAATATCAGAAACACGGTGGTATTGTTTCACGTTTGTCGGGCGATGAATTTAATGTCTGCCTTTCGGGCTTTTCCTCAAAGGACGAAATACGTAATATTATTTATAAAATACGTGCCAATCTGCTTGACAGCTATTGTCTGCTTTCCGACGGTACACATTACAAGATACGTGCAAGTTCGGGAATTTCGTGGTATCCTGATGATTCAACATCTTCCGAGCTTCTTATGAAATATGCGGACTTTGCAATGTACACAATCAAGCATACAACAAAAGGTGCTTTAGCGGAATTTGACATGAATGCATATGAAAAGGATTCTGTTCTGATAACAGGCGTTGAGGAAATGAATAAGATTATTGACGAATGCCGTGTGAAATATGCTTTTCACAGCATTATTTCAGCGAAGACGGGTGAAATTTACGGCTATGAGGCTTTAATGCGTCCGCAGTCTTCAATCCTTCATTCTCCTGCGGAACTTCTCCGCATTGCAAAAACAGGTGCAAAGCTTTATGATATAGAATATCTTACATGGAAAGAGTCTCTCAGGGCGTTCCGTCGACAGATTGAACTCGGAAATATTCCCGAGGGTACACATATTTTTATCAACACTATCTCAAATTCCGTACTTGAAAAGTCTGATGCTGATATTATTGAACAGGAACACGGCGATTTGCTTCCACGTATCATAATGGAAATTATTGAAAGTGAAGATGTCAATGAAGAGTATAATATTCGGAAACTTAAACGCATTGAACACTGGAACGCTCAGCTTGCCCTTGATGATTTCGGAGCAGGTTACAATAGTGAATATGCACTTATTACTCTGCACCCGAATATCGTTAAAATTGACCGTTCGATTATAAGCGGTTGTGACAGGGATATAAGCAGGCGTACTATAATAAGTAATATTGTGAATCTTGCAAAAACCAAAAATATACGTGTTCTTGCGGAAGGTGTCGAAACAGAAAGTGAACTCAGAACCGTAATAGAAATCGGTGTTGATTTGTTGCAGGGATATTTCATAAACCGTCCTGTTTTTGAACCTCAGCCCATTTCGCAGAAAGTTATTGACAAAATTCTTAAATATAATAAATCATAAAAATTCACTCCCTTGTCTGATATGGCAGGGGAGTGATTTTTTTCAGAAATAAAGTGTGATAACAAGTCTGTCGTTGTCAAGTTCTGCGGAAATTTCACCGCCCATTCTTTTGGTGAGAAGTTTGGCGATTGAAAGTCCCAGTCCTGTTGAATTTCTTGCATTTTCGACAGTATAAAAGCGATCGAACAGTTTTTCTGTTTCTATGGAAGTAAGTTTTTTTGCGGAGTTTGAGAAAGTTATAATTCCGTCATCGGAAAGTCTGACATGAAAATCACCGTCACTGTATTTTATTGCATTGCTTGTAATGTTGGAAAAAATCCTTGACAAAGCGGATTTGTCGAGTTTTCTTTCTGTTCGGATTTCTGAAATCTCAATGTCGGGAACTATTCCACACTGTGTTATTGCACCATAGAATCCTGCGAGAGTTTCCTCCAGAACATCATTTATACAGACCGTTTCAAGATTGGTTTCCTGTACAGACGTTATTATAGAATATCGGAAAAGTTCTTCTGTAAGCTGTTTCATAATGTCTGTACGGTTGCGTATCATAGTGGTATAGCGTGAAATTTCGTCGTTACGGCTTATATTTTCCATTAAATCAAGATAACCGATTATTGCGGTAAGGGGAGTTCTCAAATCGTGAGAAATATTTGTGATAGCCTCTTTAAGTTCACGGTCTCCCTGTTCGTAGATATGACGCTTTTTACGCAGTTCTTTTAACTGAATATTCAGACTGTCGGCAAGTCTGCACATATCTTTGTCACGGGAAGATATGCTGATAAGGGTGTTTGTGCTGTTTTCAAGCCTGTACGCCAGTTCGTCCTTGATTTCACGGGCGGATTTTTTTATCGTGTAAATTTTTATACACAGTGCGATTATTATTAAAACCAAGCCGAAATACAGCACTTTTTTCACCTCATTATTTCAAATCTTTTCTGCGGAATAATATTATTCCGAGAGCAGTTGTTACAACAAGTATTATACCGTCATAACCTGCAAATTTACCGACGTTTTCAGTGCTTAACATAGCTGATTCATACATATGTGATACAGGCATAACGTCATAAATAGTCTGATATACCTTGCGTTTTGTTCCTGTAAGATAGTCGGGATTCTTTTGTCTGGGCATTTCTTTAATCTGTTGCGTTTCAGTGTCGTAATATGCCCCGTTTTCATAGTATTCGGGTTGGGTAAGCGAATTGTTAAGCGATATAGTCATAAAAAACATTATAAACGTCGCTATCAGCGTTGTTACAGATGCACCAGCCTTACTTTTCACAAGCATTGAAACCATTACAATAGCAGCAGTCAATGAAGTAAACGCAATAACACTGAATAAAGTCAGTTTTAGAATTTTGGAGACAGTAAGTATTTCCAGACCACAAAGAGCCGTACCCAATGTAAAATTAATAAGCAGATTTAATATTACTCCCATTAAAGCACCAACAGTGCATACTATGAGGTTGGCAAGATATATATCAGTTCTTTTGTGTCCTACAATTAATTTATTTCTTATAGTGCCGTCGGAATACTCTGTACAGACGAAATTTCCAACAAAAACAGGAACGGCAAACAGAATATACACCAGTCCGACAAACGCTATACCGTCAATAGTATGATATTCGGGATCAAGGTAGTTGTCGTAGTATTCCATATTTTCACGGTAGTCAGCATAACGCATGAATATCATAAACAAACTCAAACCGCCTGAAAATATCATGTAAAGTATAAATGCACCGTTTTTAAAAAGTCTTGCGAAATTTGCAGAAATAAGTTTATTCATGTTTAACGCCTCCAATCAGGTTAATGAAATAGCTTTCAAGTGATTCGTCACGCTCTGAAACTGTAATAAGTTCGCAGTTTTCGGCGTGAAGTGCGAATACAAGTTTTGTAACACTGATTTGTGCGAAAATATCCGCTGTTCTGTTGTCAACAACACTGTATTCGAGATTAAGCCTGTCCATAACTCTTGAAAGTGCGTTTATATCGGAAACGGTAACACGCATACACTTTCTGCATACCTGTTCAAGTTCCTCCGCACTGATTTCCTTTATCATGTGACCGCCGTCAATAAAACCGTAATGTGTGGCAAGCTTTGAAAGTTCGTCAAGAATGTGACTTGAAATAAGTACGGTTATCTGTCTTTCACGGTTGAGTTTCAGAATCAGTTCACGGATTTCAACAATACCCTGTGGGTCAAGACCGTTGACAGGTTCATCAAGTACAAGAAAATCGGGGTCACCTGCGAGTGCTGTGGCTATACCAAGACGCTGACGCATACCGAGTGAAAAATTCTTTGCCTTTTTCTTTCCCGTATTTTCAAGACCGACAAGTTTCAGCAAGTCCTTTACTCCGTCAAATGACGGCATACCTAAAATACGGAACTGTTCCTTTAAATTTTCCTCAGCGGTCATGTTCATGTAGATAGACGGTGTTTCAACAACCGCCCCCATGCGACGACGTGATTTAAGGATATTCGGGTTTTCGTTTGTAATACCATAAATCTCGAAGTTTCCGCTTGTTGTTTTCTGTAATCCGCATATAAGACGGATAAGTGTTGTCTTGCCTGCACCGTTCTTTCCGACAAAGCCGTAAATAGAACCTTTCGGGACATGCATGGAAAGATTGTTTAACGCTTTGAAGTTTTTGTAATGCTTGCAAAGTGAATTTGTTGTCAGAACATATTCCATTCTGAAAGTACCTCCTTTTTTGAATATGTCCATATTATAATGCACAAGTGTTAAGAAAACGGTAAAGAAAACAGTAAAGATTCAGTTAAGATTTTTCAGACATCTTGAATCCTATGCCCCATACCGCTTCTATGTAGTCGGTTTCGGAAAATTCACGGAATTTCCTGCGGATATTGCTTATATGGACTTTCAGGGAACTTTCTACACAGTCGGGGGTGTCAAGGCTTATGCGGTCGAGTATTGTCGATTTTGTTATTACCTGTGAGGGATTCTGCATAAGTAATTTTAATATCGCAAACTCTGTTTTTGTAAGTCGCACAGGGTTATTTTTAACTTTGACTTCATGTGTTTCCGTATTTAAAATAATATCGGAAAAATCCAGTGTTTTAGATTTGGCTGCGGAAACTTTCCTTAACTGCACTGCAATGCGTGCGAGGAGTTCAGCGGTATCAAAAGGCTTTGTTATGTAGTCTGACGCACCGTCAAGAAGCAGTTTGACTTTGCTGTCAATGTCAGCTTTTGCACTCATCACTATAACGGGAATATCCTTTATTTTTGGCAGAACTTTTTCACCGCAAAGTCCGGGAAGCATTAAGTCAAGAAGTATGAGGTCGGGTTTGTTTTCCGACAGCATATAAAGTGCTTCTGTACCTGAGTACGCACTTATAGTTATATAATTATTTTTTTCAAGAAGTTCCGAAAGCATACCGTTTATATATATGTCGTCGTCGATTATTGCAATGGTTTTCAAAAAAATTCATCTCCTTCGGGTAATATTATACCATAATTCTGTTATATATTCAATATCGGCAATCTTAATAAAATCTTAATTGTAAATTATCTTTGAACGGACAGCCGTATGTCTTATCAATATGATATAATATAGATAACATCAACAGGAATGGATTTTTTGTGAATAATAAGGAAGGAGATATAAAATGGAAAATGATAAGAATATAAGGATTCTGGAAATATTTTTCCGTGCGTTGCATGGTGAAACTGTTTCCGTAAAAAAACTGGCATCGGAATATAATGTTTCCACCAAAAGCATAGGCAGGGATATAAGCAGTTTGCAGAATTTTCTGTCAGAACACCGTGAACTTATGCAGAACTCGGAGTTAACCTATTCCTACAGGGAAAAAGCCTATATACTGAATAACGACGAATTTCTGAAAAACAGTGAACTTTGTGCGGTGGTAAAAATTCTTATAGGAAGCCGTGCATTGAACAAGGA